>NZ_JACIYP010000018.1 GCF_014359905.1 Hoeflea sp.
AAATATTAAGAATTCTATAATGAATGGTGAGACTCTAAAACACGCCGTGGCTGCTGAATAGAAGGAAGTTTTTTCAATTCAGGACTATTTGTTTTCCCGATTGACCTAACGAAATGAAACATGGTTTCCGACGGGCTTGGCGGCGGAATCCGGCTGCGATAATGTGTTCTTAATTTCCGTTTGCTAGGTTGCCGTCATGAATTCAGGAATCGGTGTTCATGAAAGCGGCTAACAGCACAGCATTCGCGGATGACGTCCGTCTCTCTTTCGTAACCTCGCTCTATCAGCAGCGCGGCACGTTGTTTGCGGGCATGATAGCGCATGTGGTGACGGCCATGGCCGTCTATTTGCGCATCAACGACCCGTTTTATCTTTATGCAGCCCTGAGCCTTTTTGTCGTCTGGGTCATTCGCAACATCGACATGATGGCGTTCGACCGTCTGCCGAAGGCAGAGTTCAAACTGGCCGACACATTGCATTGGGAAAAGCGATATGTGATCGGATCCTTTATCACCTGTTCGATACTGGGAACCATGTGCGGCCATGCATTGGTCGTGGCTCAGGATCCGTTCGCCGAACTCGTTACGGTGTCGGTAACGCTTGCGAGCATGATATCGGTTGTGGGGCGGAACTTCGGCTCCAAACTCAATGTCGATATGATCGTTCTGGCGGCCTGTCTGCCGATAACGGCCGGACTTACAATGGCAGCTGATCCCTTCATGATCCTGATGGCGTTCTTGCTGTTGCCGCTTTTCCTGACCACGCGCTCCATGGCAAATGGCGTTCGCGACTTTCTGTTCAACGCGGTGACTGCAGAACGCAAGGCATCCGAAATCGCTGAACGGTTCGACACAGCCCTCAACAACATGTCACACGGATTGTTCATGCTGGACGGCGACGGGAGAATCGAAGTTGCCAACCGCAAGGCCCGCGATTTCTTCAATATTGATGCAAATGCCGATCTTAGTGGCCGGATCCTGAAAGCCGCCTTGAGACTGGGCACCCGCAACGGCGTGATCGCACGGGAAAACTTTTCCCAGATCAACGAGCACCTCGATCGCCTGATCAGTGGCCGGGAAGACCGCTCGCTTGTCCGCCTGGACAAGAATTCATGGCTTGAATTCAGTGCGCGCCACCGGGGGGAAAAGGGCGTCGTTCTGATCTTTGAAGACGTTTCGGCCCGCATTCAGTCGGAGAAGCGTATTCTGCATATGGCACGCTTTGACAATTTGACAGGCTTGCCAAACCGCTCCTGGTTCAAGGATGTCGTCGCGGCCAAAATTGCGAAGGCCAGGCCGGACCAACAACTGGCGCTTGCAGTCCTGGATATTGATGATTTCAAGCACGTCAACGACACCATGGGACACGTCAGCGGCGACAAGCTGCTGAGCGCCATTGCCAACAGGCTTCGCTCGCTTTCGCGGCAGAAATTTGTGATTTCGCGTTTCGGTGGCGATGAGTTCGTCTTGTTTCTTCCCGACGTGGAAGACCTGGCGGACCTCAACCGCACAATGGACCACGTGATTGATACATTGCGCGGCACCTACATGATTGACGGCCACAAGCTTTTCATCAGCCTTTCCGGCGGCGCGTCCATGGCGCCAGTAGCGGGCGCGCAAATCGAAGAGCTGCATATCCAGGCGGACCTGGCCTTGTATGAGGCAAAGCGTCGCGACAAGAACCGCTGGACCCTGTTCGAAGAATCGATGAACCAGCTCTATACCGAGCGGCAACGGATGAAGTCCGACCTTCGCGAAGCTATCCGCACCAATGCGATGGACCTGTTCTATCAGCCGATGTTCAATCTCCAGGGCAAGCGGATCGCTGGAGCCGAGGCTTTGTCGCGCTGGAACCATCCGCAGCTCGGGCCGATTTCGCCGGCTGTCTACATTCCTCTGGCCGAGGAAATGGGGATCATCGCGGACCTGACACGGTGCGTGATTGATAAGGCGGCGCAGGAATGCGCCACTTGGCCGGACAATCTTTTTGTCTCGGTCAACCTGTCGGCGTTCGATCTCGGGGATCGGGCTATCATTTCAGTGATTTCCGATGCGCTTGACAGAAACAACCTGGCGCCGGAGCGGTTGCAGCTGGAAATCACCGAGAGCAGCCTGATGAATGATCTGGAGACGGCGCGGGTGATCCTGACGGAGCTCCGGGCGATGGGTCTTTCCATTGCCATTGATGATTTCGGCACCGGCTATTCCAGTCTCAGCTACCTCGACATGTTGCCGCTCAACAAGGTCAAGATCGACCGTTCCTTCGTCCGAAATCTGGCCACCGACGACCGCAAGCTGAAACTGCTGCGCGGAGTCGTCCATCTGGCGCGCGAGCTTGGATTGGAGGTGGTGGTCGAGGGGGTGGAGACAGAAGCCCAGCTGGTGATGATCCGCGAGAACCACTGCGCCGATTTGATCCAGGGCTTCATCTTCGGAACGCCGATGCCCAGGGGCGCCTTCAGCGAGCTAGCGGCAAAGCTGTCAGAGCAGGGCAGGCAGCCGGTGGTTGGGTCCGCAGAGGCACGACGCCTGGTCGGTCCAGCAAAATCCACCCTTTAGCAGCGTCTTCTAATATCAATCGCGAACTGCGTGCGCAAAATATATCGGGTGCTTTTTGGGGCCCGCACTGTTTTCCTTAAACTTTTACGCATTCTGTTAACCATAATAAAGAGTTAATGGGTCTTCGCCACAGCTGCACAATTGATTAGTGAAAAATTAACGATAACATTCCCCTATATGCAACGGGGACTTGTGATTGATGGCGGCGACGACACAAGAAAAGGTTTCGAGCTTCAGCGCTGGCGTGATGCGCTTGCTCGAGAGCATTGAATATCGTCGGATCGAAAGTGCCGATGATATCGAGGATATCGCCCGGCTTCGCTACAAGGCCTTCACCAGTGTGGGGCTTGCACACGAAAACCATGAGTCATTGCTGATTGACGAGCTGGATTTCAAACCCAACGCCCATGTGATGGGCATATTTTTCGATGAGCAATTGGTCTCCACGATCCGGGTGCATCATGTCACCGATGCACACCGCGACAGTGTCGCAGTCGCCCGCTTTCCGGACGTCATGAATCCGCTTCTTGACGCCGGGAAGACCTTCATTGACCCGGTGCGGTTCGCTGCGGATCCGGAGATCATGCGGGATTATCCGGCATTGCCGTATTTGACCCTGAGGGTGGCAACGATGGCGACCATCTTTTTCGATGTGGATTTCTGCCTTTCCGTGATCAAGCCAAATCATCGCGCTTTTTACAAGAGAGTGTTCCATACGATCGAACTCGCGGGACCGCGCTTTGTCGAATATTACAAGAACGAGCTTGAGCTTCATGCCGCAAATGCAGAAGAGCTCAAAAGGACGCTCTTCAAACGCTTTCCATTCTTCGATTCGCAGCCGTATGAACGCAAATTGATGTTTGCACCGCGGGAAACGCTGGGGCAAACGCCGCTGACGATTCTTCCGACGGCGAGATACGCGCTTCAGCGTTCAAGCTGATTGACGTGATGGTTTTCGCGGGGTTTGCGATCATCGGCGCATAAACGCGGGCATGTTTGCGACGGCTTGTCCATTGCACAACGCAGGCGGTTTGTGTAATCCCTTGTTGAACTGTCAATTGGGGAGATACAGCATGGCTGAACAGATGAACGGTCCTGTCGAAACCGGTGCCGCAATGGATTATTCCGAGCACGAAAAAACCTATTCTTTATTCCTCGCCGGCACAAAATACGTCGCAATCCTCCTTGTGGCTCTGCTGATCGCCATGTCGGTCTACTTCTTCACCGGCGCGGGCGCCATTCTGAGCGTGCTGCTGTTCTTCGTTCTCGGCATCGGCGCCATCATCCTGACACGCTGAAACCCCGCCATCTTTCGGGCCGGTTCCTGAATGACCCGCCCCGACCCGTCTCATCCGCTTTTCCAGAGGAGGGGCTCTCGTGGGCGCCACCGTTTTTGTAGCAAAAGAGTCCGATTCACTCGAATCACGCGTCGCCGCATCGCCGGAGACAGTGAAGAAAATGACAGCTCTCGGGCTGGATGTCATTGTCCAGAAAGGCGCCGGCGAGAGATCCCGGATCGCCGACGCGGACTTTGAGGCTGCCGGAGCAAAAACGGGAACAGCGGCGGATGCCAAGAAGGCTGATGTCGTGCTTCGTGTGCGGCGTCCTTCGAGCGCTGAAATCAAGTCGCTCAAAGCCGGTGCCATCGTGCTTGCGCAGATGGACCCTTATGGCAACGAGAAGGCACTGGCAGAACTTGCGAAGGCGGGAGTTACCAGCTTGGCCATGGAACTGATGCCCCGTATCACGCGGGCGCAGTCCATGGATGTCTTGTCCTCGCAAGCCAACCTCGCCGGCTATCGGTCGGTTATCGAGGCTGCGCATGCCTTTGACCGGGCAATGCCGATGATGATGACCGCAGCTGGCACCGTGGCCGCCGCAAAGGTGTTCGTGATGGGGGCCGGAGTCGCCGGCTTGCAGGCGATCGCCACGGCCCGCCGTCTGGGTGCGGCCGTTTCGGCGACCGATGTGCGCCCGGCTGCCAAAGAGCAAGTGGCCTCGCTCGGCGCCAAGTTCATTGCCGTTGAAGACGACGAGTTCAAAGCTGCCGAGACATCCGGCGGATACGCCAAGGAAATGTCGAAGGAATATCAGGCCAAACAGGCGGCCCTGGTGGCCGAGCACATTGCCAAGCAGGACATCGTCATCACAACCGCGCTTATCCCGGGCCGGTCGGCGCCGAAGCTGATTTCGCGCGAGATGCTCAAGAGCATGCGGCTGGGGTCCGTGGCCGTCGATCTGGCGGTTGAACGCGGCGGCAATATCGAGGGCTCGAAGCCCGGCGAAACGGTGACAGTCGACGGCGTCACCCTGATCGGCATTCTCAACATGCCCGGTGAAATTGCCGCCAGCGCATCGCTGCTCTACGCAAAGAACCTGCTCACATTTCTCGACACCATGGTCGACAAGGAAGCCAAGACGGTTTCGGTCAATCTCGATGACGAACTGGTCAAGGCAACGGCATTGACCCATGGCGGCGCAGTCATTCACCCCGCATTTGGCGGCGAAACCAGCAAGGGAGCAGCGTGATGGCAGGATCCGCACTCGATACCGCTCTTGAGAACCTCGAACAGGCTGTCGGCGCCGTTCGCGCGGCGGCGGAAAACGCCGGTCCGGCCGGCGATGGCGTGGCTGCCGCGGTGCATGCCGCCAGCGGCGGGGCGATCGATCCGTTCGTCTTCCGGCTTGCCATTTTCGTGCTGGCGATCTTCGTCGGCTACTACGTGGTCTGGTCGGTGACGCCAGCCCTGCACACGCCGCTGATGGCGGTGACCAACGCGATCTCCTCGGTGATCGTGGTCGGCGCGTTGCTCGCCGTGGGCGCATCGCTGTCCGGCTGGGCGACCGGGTTCGGATTCGTTGCGCTGGTGCTGGCTTCGGTCAATATCTTTGGCGGCTTCCTCGTCACCCAGCGCATGCTGGCCATGTACAAGAAAAAAGAGAAGTGAGGGCCGGCTGATGTCAGAGAATTTCGCCGCATTCGCCTACCTCGTTTCGGGTGTCCTTTTCATCATGGCGCTCAGGGGCCTGTCGCACCCGACCACCAGCCGGCAGGGGAATACCTACGGCATGGTCGGCATGGCGATCGCCATCGTCACGACACTGCTGCTGGCCAAGCCCTCCTTCGGTGGCTTCGTGCTGATCATCGCCGGCCTCGGCATCGGCGGTGGTGCGGGCGCCTATATCGCCCGCAAGATCGCCATGACCTCGATGCCGCAACTGGTTGCCGGATTTCACAGCCTGGTGGGCCTCGCTGCCGTGCTGGTGGCTGCGGCCGCACTCTATTCGCCGCATGCCTTCGGCATCGGCGAAGTGGGCGAGATTCATGCGCAGGCGCTGATCGAGATGTCGCTTGGTGTCGCCATCGGCGCGGTCACCTTCACCGGATCGATCATCGCGTTTCTGAAGCTTGATGGACGCATGTCGGGTAAGCCGATCATGCTGCCGATGCGGCATGTCATCAATGCCGGGCTGGCCATCGGCATTGTCGTGCTGGTGGGCGTGCTGGTGGCGACGGAAAGCTACACCGTGTTCTGGTTGGTCGTGGCCTTGTCGCTGGCGCTTGGCGTGCTGCTCATCGTGCCGATCGGCGGCGCGGACATGCCGGTGGTGGTGTCGATGCTCAACTCCTATTCGGGCTGGGCTGCTGCCGGTATCGGCTTTACGCTCGGAAACCTGGCGCTGATCATCACCGGTGCGCTTGTGGGCTCCTCCGGCGCCATCCTGTCCTACATCATGTGCAAGGGCATGAACCGGTCCTTCGTCTCGGTGATCCTGGGCGGGTTCGGCGGCGAGACCGCGGCGGTAGCCGATGATGGCATCGATCGCACGGTGAAGCTCGGCTCCGCGGACGACGCGGCGTTCCTGATGGCCAACGCCTCCAAGGTCATCATCGTGCCGGGATACGGCATGGCGGTGGCGCAGGCGCAGCACGCCACGCGCGAACTCGCCGACAAGCTCAAGGAACATGGCGTCGAGGTCAAATACGCCATTCACCCGGTTGCCGGGCGCATGCCAGGTCATATGAACGTGCTGTTGGCGGAAGCCAACGTGCCCTATGACGAGGTCTTTGAGCTCGAGGATATCAATTCGGAATTCGCGCAAGCTGATGTGGCCTATGTGATTGGCGCCAATGACGTGACCAATCCGGCCGCGCGCGACGACAAGTCCTCGCCGATCTACGGCATGCCGATCCTGGATGTGGACAAGGCCCGCACCTGTCTGTTCGTCAAGCGCTCGCTCGGTTCCGGTTATGCCGGGATCGACAACACGCTGTTCTACAAGGAAGGCACGATGATGTTGCTCGGCGACGCCAAGAAGATGACCGACGATATCGTCAAGGCAATTGATCACTGATCGAAATTTGATCTTTTGACAAAAAAAGGCCCGGAATGACCGGGCCTTTTTTGTTTGATGCGCCTGGATCAGTTGGCGGACGAACGCAGCTCGATTTCGGAAATTCCGACGGCGATGTTCACGCCTTCCTGTGCCTGAACGCTCAGCGGCTGAAGCGAGAAGGTGTCATTCGAGCCGCCAACCATGAGGTTGACGCCTGCTCCCGCTGCGGCTGACGCTTCGGCGGAAACACCGCGATACGTGCCAGCCAGCGAGCCGGGCTGAAATTCAAAGTCACTCGTTGGCGCCAAAACGACCCACTCGATCAGGGTTGTTCCGGTTACGCCGACATCGATACCGAACTTGTTGATGACGCCAAAATAGGCTTCCTTGGCAGCAGACTCGTTTGCAGGAGTGTACTCGCAGGCCAGGTCCTTGGAGGAGCCGAAGACAAATCCGCTGCCACCTTCGACGACACATTCCAGCAGACCCAGTTCGACGCTGTCTGCCTTCGATGGCAAGGTTGCGGCGCCGAAAGCGACCGTTGCAATGACTGCCGCCGCGGCGGTGGAATATTTTGTGATGTTGATCATAGTGAACTCGCTTCTCAGTTAGTTGGTTCACGATCATAACGGGCTCGGGCCGCAATGGTTCCGTCTGCGCAGCGGCTCCTCGCTTGCGGAATGCAAATGCACCCATGATCCTCGATGACAACGCGCGGTATCAGTTGCACGAAGACAGGGGCCATAAGTTCAGGATTGTACAGAAGCGGCTGAAGGGCTTTCAGATCTAGCCGCCGCGGACGCGGGCAAGGCCATCGATCGCAGGACGATACTTTGGATCCAGCTGCGCAGCACGCGCATAGGATTTCCGCGCACGCGCCTTGTCACCGCGGCGCTCATAGATCAGGGCCTGGTTCGCCCAGGATTCGGCGTTGCGCTCATCGAGTTCAACGGCACGATTGAAATCGGCGAAGGCGTTGTCATCATCATTGAGCGCGACATAGGAAAGGCCCCGGCCATTGTAGGGTTCGGGTGAATTCGGCGCCAGCGAGATGGCTGTCGAGAAATCCTCGATCGCCTGCGGATGCTGACCCTGCACCTGCTTGATCAAGCCGCGATTGTGGAAGGCGCGCGGGTCAGTGGTCTGCAGATTTATGGCGCGATTGTAATCCGTCATAGCCTCGTTCAACCGGCCGGCCTGGCGGTAGAGATTGCCGCGCCCGATATAGGCCACATCGTAGCGCGAATTGATCTGAAGCGCACGATTGTAGTCATTGGCTGCGTCGGCAACATTGCCCATCGAGCGGTGGATAAGCGCCCGGTTGGCGTAAGCCTGATAGAACGAGGGGTTGAGCTGGAGGGCGCGGTTGAAATCGTCCAGCGCATTGCGGAACTGTCCGGATCGCCCATAGGCTGCGCCGCGCACATTGTACCCTTCTGGATCATTCGGGTTGCGGCGGATCACATCGCTGAGCGACGAAATATTCTCGTCCGTGCCCTGGGTCTTGTCGATCGAGATGGCATCGATAGGCGAGGTGGTGGTGCAGCCCGACACGGCAATGGCGATCGCAGACAGAGCGGCCAGCACCAGCGTGCGTGCAGGGCCTGTTGCCCGGATTTTTGTGTCCATAGCTGCAATTAACCGCATTACTGTGCCCCAACTCGTTCTTTCGGGAAAAGCCCGATCAGCCACATTGAAAAAGGCGGAGACGAATCTCTCGCCCCCGCCTTACATTCATGCAACCCCAAAAGGGCGAAAAAACGACTGAATCAGCGAGTTGGTGCTGCCGGACGGCCACCGCCGATAAGGCCTTCACGCTGAGCGCGCTTGCGTGCCAGCTTGCGGACGCGGCGAACGGCTTCGGCCTTTTCGCGGGCGCGCTTCTGCGACGGCTTCTCGTAAAAATCACGCATCTTCATTTCACGGAAAATGCCTTCACGCTGCATTTTCTTCTTGAGAGCGCGGAGCGCCTGATCGACATTGTTATCGCGGACAAGTACCTGCACGTTAATCCCGTTCCTTCGAGTTTTCGGTTGGTTCAAACAACCTTGGCAAACAAACAATTCCCATTCGTTCGGCCATGGGCGTTACGATTGAGGGGGCAATTACCAGTTTCAGAGCTGGAAGTCCAGTCCCCTGGCCGCTTGACAATGGCTGCGCCGCGGTATTTTTCAGTCATGTCATAGGCATGACTGCCTGGAGATCCGATCAATCCGGATCTGCGACATAACACACTGCGACATTCATGGCCTCCCAGAAGTCGCAAAAGAGCCGATGTCAGACCGATGAATTTGCTCTTGCTTGACTGAAGCCCGACCCGAACCCTTTGGAGCCATGACGCCATGCGCAAGTATTCCGCTTTTGCAGTCGCCCGTGAGGCATTGCGCGGCCACAAGGGCTGGCCCGCGCAGTGGACCTCGCCCGAGCCGAAGAAAGAGTATGATGTCATTATCGTGGGTGCCGGCGGGCACGGGCTGGGTACAGCCTATTATCTCGCCAAGGAACACGGCATCACCAATATTGCGGTGATCGAAAAGGGCTGGCTCGGCGGCGGAAACACCGGCCGCAACACCACGATCATTCGCTCCAATTATCTTTATGACGAGAGCGCCGGGCTTTACGATCATGCGCTCAAGCTGTGGGACGGCCTGTCCCAGGATCTCAACTACAATGTGATGTACTCGGCGCGCGGCGTTATGATGCTGTCGCACAACGTGCACGACACGCAGGTGTTCAAGCGGCATATCCACGCCAACCGGTTGAACGGCATCGACAATGAATGGCTGACGCCGGACCAGGCCAAGGCCTTCTGCCCCCCGCTCAACATTCACCAGTCGGCGCGTTATCCGGTGATGGGTGCGGCCCTTCAACGCCGCGGCGGCACCGCGCGTCATGACGCGGTGGCCTGGGGCTATGCCCGGGCTGCAGCGGCGATGGGCGTCCACATCATCCAGAACTGCGAAGTCACCGGTATCCGCCGCTCGGCCGATGGCGCGGTGACGGGCGTCGACACCAGCCGCGGCGTCATCGGCGCCAAGAAGGTCGGCGTCGTGGCCGCGGGCCACACCTCGGTGATCATGGAAATGGCCGGCATTCGCATGCCGCTCGAAAGCTATCCGCTGCAGGCGCTGGTCTCCGAGCCGGTCAAGCCGGTCTTCCCCTGCGTGGTGATGTCCAACACGGTGCACGCCTATATCTCCCAGTCAGACAAGGGCGAACTGGTGATCGGCGCCGGAACCGACCAGTACACCTCCTATTCCCAGACCGGCGGGCTTCACATCCTCAGCCACACGCTCGACGCCATCTGCGAGATGTTCCCGATGTTCACCCGCATGAAGATGCTCAGGACCTGGGGCGGCATCGTCGACGTGACACCGGACCGGTCGCCGATCCTGTCGAAGACGCCGATCAAGGGGCTCTATGTAAATTGCGGCTGGGGAACCGGGGGCTTCAAGGCGACGCCGGGGTCGGCCCATGTGTTCGCCCACACCATCGCCCGCGACGAACCGCACAAGATCAATGCGCCATTCACGCTGGAGCGCTTCCAGAGCGGCCGGTTGATCGACGAGGCGGCCGCTGCGGCCGTGGCGCACTGAGGACGGTCGAGTGAAACATTCCCCCATCAATCTCGAGCAGAAGCTTGCCGGATTTGACGATCTGTGGTCGCCGAAGATCGTCGCTGCCTTCAACGGCCACGATGTCATGGTGGTCAAGGTCAACGGCGAGTTCAACTGGCATTCCCATCCCGACACCGACGATCTTTTCCTGGTGCTTTCGGGGCGCCTCACCATCCAGATGCGCGATGGCGACGTGGTGCTGGGGCCGGGCGAAATGTATGTCGTGCCCAGGGGTGTCGAGCACTGCCCGCGTGCCGAGGAGGAAACCCACCTGATCATCATCGAGCCGGCCGGCACGCCCAACACCGGCGATCCCGAAACCGCCGCCGTCAAAACCAAGATCTGACCAAGGACCAAGCAATGCTTCTGATCCATTGTCCCTACTGCCAGGAAGAAAGGCCCGAGCTTGAGTTCCGCAACACGGGCGAGGCGCATATCGAACGGCCGAAGGATATTGCCGGAATCAGCGACGCGGAGTTCGAGGCGTTCTTCTTCATCCGCACCAACCCCAAGGGCGTCACCTATGAGCGCTGGCGGCACATTCACGGCTGCGCGCGGTTCTTCAACGCGGTGCGGGATACGGTGAGCGACAGGTTCGTCACCACCTACAAGGCCGGCGAACCGCTGGTCGAGGTGGAGCGTGGCGAGGATGGCATCTTGAAGATCAAAGGATCTCAATCATGAGCGGCGCGAACCGGATCAAGGGCAAGGGCCGGCTGACGCCCGCCAGGACCCTGCGTTTCACCTTCGACGGCAAGGCGCTGTCGGCGATCGAAGGCGACACGCTCGCCTCGGCGCTGATTGCCAACGGCATTCACCTGACCGGCCGGTCCTACAAGTATCACCGTCCGCGCGGCATGCTGTCGGCAGGTCCGGAAGAACCCAACGCCCTGATCGACATCAGCCGGGACGCGGCGCGGCGCACGCCGAATGTGCGGGCCACCGTGCAGGAAGTGTTCGACGGCATGCGGGCCAAGTCGCAGAACCGCTGGCCGTCGCTCGCCTTCGACGTGGGTGGGATCAACAATTTCGCTTCGCCGCTCTTTGCCGCCGGCTTCTACTACAAGACCTTCATGTGGCCGAAGGCGGCCTGGAAGAAGGTCTATGAGCCTATCATCCGTGCCGCGGCGGGCCTCGGCGTCGCGCCGGACGAACCGGATCCGGATCACTACGCCAACCACTATGTGCATTGCGATGTCCTGGTGATCGGCGGTGGCGCCGCGGGTCTGTCGGCGGCTTTGGCCGCGGCCCATGCGGGCGCAGAGGTGATCCTGTGCGACGAGCAGCCGGAAACCGGCGGCGCGTTTCATCATGACGCCGATGCGTCCATCGACGGTGTGCCGGGCTGGGACTGGGCGCAATCTGTGACCGCGGAACTTCGCGCCCTGGACAATGTACGGGTGCTCAGCCGGACCACGGCCTTCGGCTACCAGGCGCAGAACCATGTGGCGCTGGTCGAACGGGTGACCGAGCATCTTGCCAATCCGGACGCGGCCCTGCCGCGCGAGCGGCTGTGGCAGGTGCGCGCCAGGCAGGTGGTGATCGCCACCGGCGCGATCGAGCGGCACATGGTGTTCGCCAACAACGACCGTCCCGGCATCATGCTGGCCTCGGCGGCGCGGACCTTTCTCAATCATTTCGGTGTCGCCGTCGGCGCCAAGGTCGGCGTCTACACGGCCTGCGATTCGGCCTGGGCCGCGGCTTTCGATCTCAAGCAGGCAGGCGTCTCCGTGCCTGCCATCGTGGATGTTCGCCCCGATCCCGACCCGGCCCTTGTGGCGCGGGCGAAGGAGCTTGGCATCGAGGTTCTGGCGGGCCAGTGCGTGCTCGATACGTCGGGCAAGTTGCGCGTCAAGTCGATGAAGGTCGGCAGGGCCTCGGGCGGATCGACCCGCGACATCGCCATCGACGCGCTGATCATGTCGGCCGGCTGGACGCCGTCGGTTCACCTGTATTCGCAATCACGCGGCAAGGTGGTCTGGGACGAGCCGAGCCAGCGCTTTCTGCCGGGTCGCCATGTGCAGGACTGTGCGAGCGTGGGCGCCTGCACTGGCGTTGACGTTCTGGCTGACGCCATTGAAGGTGCGGCGAAGGCCGGTCATGCGGCGGCAAGAGCTGCGGGCGCCAAGGCCGGGAAAGCCTGGGCTGCGCCGAAGTCGGTAACCGCCGCCTCCTGGGCCGGAAGCATGATGGGCTCGGCCGGCGGCGCCGGCGAAGAGACAAATGTCAAGGCGTTCGTCGATTTCCAGAACGACGTGACCGCCAAGGATATCCGTCTTGCCGTGCGCGAGGGCATGCACTCCATCGAGCATGTCAAGCGCTTCACCACCAACGGCATGGCTACCGACCAGGGCAAGACTTCCAACATCCATGGCCTGGCGATCGCCGCGGAAATGCTCGGCAAGCCGCTGCCGCAGGTGGGCCTGACCACTTTCCGCGCGCCCTACACGCCGGTGACCTTCGGCGCCATCGTCAATCATTCGCGTGGGTCGCTGTTCGATCCCACGCGCTGCACCCCGATGCATGGCTGGGAAGAAGCCCATGGCGCTGTGTTCGAGGATGTGGGCCAATGGAAGCGCGCCTGGTACTATCCGCGCGCCGGCGAGGACATGCATCAGGCGGTCAACCGCGAATGCCGCACGGTGCGCGAAGTGGCCGGCCTGTTCGACGCGTCGACGCTCGGCAAGATCGAGGTGGTCGGCCCCGATGCGGCCGAGTTCCTCAATCTGATGTACACCAACAGCTGGGACAAGCTCGAGCCGGGCCGCTGCAAATACGGCATCATGCTGCGCGAGGACGGCTTCATCTATGATGACGGCGTGGTCGGGCGGATGGCCGAGGACCGCTTCCACGTCACCACCACCACTGGCGGCGCGCCGCGGGTGATGCACCACATGGAAGACTACCTGCAGACCGAGTTCCCGCATCTCAGGGTCTGGCTGACCTCGACCACCGAACAATGGGCGGTGATCGCGGTGCAGGGCCCGAAGGCGCGCGAGATCATTGCGCCGCTGGTCGAGGGCATCGATCTGTCCAACGAGGCGATGCCGCATATGAGCGTGCGTGAAGGCCGTATCTGCGGCGTGCCCACGCGCCTGTTCCGGATGTCGTTCACCGGTGAGACCGGGTACGAGGTCAATGTGCCCGCCGATTACGGCGAGGCGGTCTGGAAGGCGTTGTGGGCGCGGGCCGAACCGATGGGTGCATGTGCCTACGGCACCGAGACCATGCATGTGTTGCGCGCGGAGAAGGGCTACATCATCGTCGGCCAGGACACCGACGGCACGGTGACGCCCGATGACGCGGGGCTCAACTGGGCGGTGGCGAAGAAGAAGCCGGATTTCGTCGGGATCCGCGGCATGAAGCGGCCGGATCTGCTGGCTCCGGGCCGCAAGCAATTGGTAGGCCTTCTCACCAAAGATCCGGGCATCGTGCTGGAAGAAGGCGCGCAGATTGTCGCCGACCCGAACCAGAGCGTGCCGATGACCATGATCGGCCATGTCACATCGTCCTACTGGTCGGAGAATTGCGGCCGGTCGATCGCCATGTGCGTGGTGGCCGGCGGCCGTTCGTTGAAAGGCAAGACGCTCTATGTGCCGATGCCGGAACGGACGATCGAGGTTGAAGTCACAGATGCCGTATTCATCGACAAAGAAGGAGTGCGCCTGAATGGCTAAATCCGCTCAAGCCGTCCGGACCCTGCCGCTCGCCGGTCGCATCAGCGGCGGCCCCGGCGTCCAGCTGACGCCCGCAGCGCCTGCGAAGCGTGTTTCGCTGCGCGCTGATGCCGCGAACGCAAAGGCGCTGTCCAAGGCGCTCGGCCTCGACCTGCCGCTGCAGCCGAAGTCCTCCTCGGGCAGCCTGCCTGGGCGGCTCGCCGCCTGGCTTGGCCCGGATGAGTGGCTGATCATCGACGAGACCGGCGATCCGCTCGCCGATCTCGGCAAGGCCAAGGTGCTGCATTCGGCGGTCGATATTTCCCACCGCAACACCGCGATCATGGTTTCGGGCAAGGGCGCGCGCGCCACGCTCGAATCGGGGTGCCCGCAGAACCTGGGCGATTCGGTCTTTCCAATCGGGGCCGCGACCCGGACGGTGCTTGGCAAGATCGAAGTGGTGATCATCCGCACGGCGGCCACGGACTTCCGGGTCGAATGCTGGCGATCGTTCTCGACCTATGCCTTCGATTTTCTCAGCGAAAGCGCCAGGGACTGCCTCGCCTGACGACCGCTGAGAAACTCGGCGTAATCAGCTGTCAGTCTTGCTTCTTTGGCCAGATCTCCGGATCGAACTGGATGATGGTGAGCCAGCTCGCAGTCAGGGCGGGCTTCTTTCCGCCTTCGATCTCCACGGTCACGTCGAAAGTCATCATCAGCCTGCCGGGCCCGCGCAGACGCGCTTCCTTGAGCACGAAACGGCCGCGGATGCGGCTGCCGGCCGGCACCGGCGCCATGAAGCGGATCTTGTTGAAGCCGTAATTGATGCCGAAATTGTCTTCGCGCAGTTTCGGGATCGTGTTGGCGTGCATGGCCGACAACATCGAGACGGTCAGGAACCCATGGGCGATGGTGCCGCCGAAAGGAGTTTCGGCCGCACGCACCGGATCGACATGGATGAACTGGTGATCGTCGGTGGCGTCGGCAAATCGGTCGATGCGCGATTGCGTCATGTCCATCCAGTCGGAGATACCGACCTCCAGACCGACCAGTTCCGGGATTTCTGTGATTGAGATCTCGCCCTGCACGAAAGGCCCCCCTGTTTGCATGGTGAATCGGCGCGCAAATTTCTTAGTTCGACAAGGCCATCATTGCATCCCTTCATTGCATTTGGGCTGCAAGTTGTGACCGGAGGCAAGGCGCCCACATCTTTTTTTGATGCCGGAATGCTTCCCCCGCGCCGCATCAAGCCTTACTGCGGCGTTTCCCGCCAGCAAAGGACGGAGCGGGCCGGGACAAATCCCTCATCCGCAGCACCCGGGGTGGCTGGGCTCCAGCGGCCCGCGCTGTCGGGCAGCCGGCAGAGGATGTCGCTGCGGCCCCGGTTGAACGCGATGGCGATCCGTTCCCCGGGCTTGCCCAGCACCATGGTGAAGCATTTCCGGTTGCCATCTTCCCAGTGCCCCGGCGTCATCCGCTCCCCTTCCGGTGTCAGCCAGGCGGCATGATCCTGGTCGCCGATCTCGTCCGCGTCTTCGAGGAATTCCGTCCGGATGAGAAGGCCCGATTTTGCCCGGAACTCTGCCCAGGCGCGTGTGAAGTCGAGGCGGTCCTGATTGAGCTTGCCCCAGTCCCGCCAGGTGATCGCATTGTCCTGGGCGTAGGCATTGTTGTTGCCGCCCTGACTGTGGCCGAATTCGTCGCCCGCGGTCAGCAGGATGGCGCCGCGGCTCGAAAACAGGCTGGCGATCAAGGCCCGGGCATCGGCCTCGCGGGCCGCGAGGATGGCCGGGTCGTCGCTCGGGCCTTCCACCCCGTTGTTCCAGGAATGATTGCCGTCATGTCCGTCCAGATTGTCTTCGCCATTGGCTTCATTGTGCTTTGTTTCATAAGTCACCAGATCGGCAAGCGAGAAGCCGTCATGGGCAGCGACGAAGTTGACGCTTCGGGTCCGGATGGCGCCATCACGGGCGAAAATGCTGGAAGAGCCTGAAAGCCGGGCGGCAAAGTGCCCGGTCACGGCCGCATCGCCGCGCCAGAAACGGCGCATGTCGTCGCGCGCATGGTCGTTCCATTCAAGCCACGGCGGGTCGAAATTGCCGAGCTGATAGCCGCCCGGGCCGATGTCCCAGGGCTCGGCGATCAGGATCCTGTCGTGCAGGACCGGATCATCGGCAATGAGCTGAAGCAACTCGGCTTCAGGCGAAAAACCGTTCCGGTCCCGTCCGAGGATCGGCGCGAGATCGAAGCGGAAGCCGTCGATGCCGGCCTGGGTCACGAAATGGCGCATTGCAGTCAACACCAGGTCCTGGACTGCAGGATGATCGCAGGCGAGCGTGTTGCCGCAACCGGTGTCGTTGACCAGCCGGCCATCGTCGTCATGGCGATAGTAGGCCTTGTTGCCAAGCCCGCGCAGCGACAGCGTCGGGCCGAGAATGTCGCTTTCGCCGGTGTGGTTGAAGACGACGTCCAGAATGACGCTGATGCCCGACGCCTGAAGTGCCGCCGTGGCAAACCGCAGATCGGCGATTCCGCCCGGCGCCAGACGCGGATCGAGCGCCAGGATGGTCACCGGATTGTAGCCCCAGGCATTCCTCAGTCCCAGCGGAGGCAGGTGCCGCTCGTCGATCCAGGCCGCGACCGGCATCAGTTCGACGGCGCTGACATGGAGCGACCGCAGATGCTCGATGATTGCGGGATGGGCCAGCGCCCGCACTGTTCCGCGATCAACCCTTGGAATGTCGGGATGCAAGAAGGTGAAGGCACGCACCGGCAGTTCGTAGATCAGCCCGCCCGGCCTGAAGCCGGGGCGGCCCGGGTTGAGCGCCGGCAGCGGCTTTTCGACAATGGCTTTCGGCACCAGGGCTGCTGTGTCCGTCCCCTGCTCACCAAGCTGCGGATCGTAAACGAACGGGCGATCGATGCGCGTGGCACAAGGGTCGACCAGCAGCTTTGCGGGATCGAACAGATGTCCATTTTCAGGCTGCCAAGGACCATCGGCGCGAAGACCGTAGCGTGCGCCTGCTCCGACACCCCGCACAAAGCCCGAGAAAAGCTCATCGCCAGCGCTTCTTAGCTCATGATGCTCCAGCTCCTGATCGTTGCTGTCGAACAGGCAGAGCGAGACCGATGATGCCGCTGGCGCCCTGACGGTGAATCGCACGCCGTCGGCGCAGATCTCCACGCCCGGTTTCGGCGGCAGGTCAAAGTCTCCGGGATGGCTCATCAGGTGATGACGGTGGGGCTATCGCGCCCGGTCCATTTGCGGATTTCGGCCAGCGCTTCTGCGGCCTCGATCACCGGCGCCAGCGCTTCCTGGGTTTCTTCGTCATGGTGCGCGGGATCGGGTTCGTGGCGCTCCATGTAGACCCGCAGTGTTGCGCCGGACGTGCCGGTGCCTGACAGGCGGAAGACCAGCCGCGACCCGCCCTCGAAGAAGATCCGGATGCCCTGGTTGCGGCTGACGGAGCCATCCACCGGGTCGTGATAGGTGAAGCTGTCGGCCTTCGCGATTGTGAGCGATCCGGCCTGGTGGCCCGCAAGGCTGTCGAGCTTGCCCTCAAGTGCGCTGAAGAGCTGATTGGCCTGACCGGTGTCGATCGCCTCGTAGTCATGCCGGGAGTAATAGGTCCGTCCGTACTCGGCCCAATGATCGCGGACGATCTCCATGACGCTCTGCTTGCGGACAGCCAGGATGTTGAGCCACAGCAGCACAGCCCACAGTCCGTCCTTTTCGCGCACATGGTCGGACCCAGTGCCGGCGCTTTCCTCGCCGCAGATGGTGCAGCGGCCGGCATCGAGCAGGTTGCCGAAGAACTTCCATCCTGTGGGAGTCTCATGCATTTCGACGCCAAGTTTCGCGGCGACACGGTCGGCCGCGCCGCTCGTCGGCATTGATCGGGCGATGCCCTTGAGACCGTTCTTGTAGCCGGGCGCGAGATGGGCGTTGGCGGCCAGCATGGCGAGCGAGTCCGACGGCGTGACAAACACGCCGCGGCCGATGATCAGGTTGCGGTCGCCGTCACCATCGGAAGCCGCGCCGAAATCGGGCGCCTCCGGGCTCATCATCAGATCATAGAGCTTTCTGGCATGAACCAGATTCGGGTCAGGATGATGCCCGCCGAAATCCTCAAGCGGCGTTGCATTGAGCACCGAGGCCGGATCGACGCCGAGGCGCCTGACCAGGATTTCGCTGGCATAGGGACCGGTGACAGCATGCATGGCGTCGAAGGCGACCCGGAATCCGCCTGAAACCAGCGCGCGGATCGCGCCGAAATCGAACAGCGTTTCCATCAACTCGGCATAGTCGGCAACGGGGTCGACCACCTCGATTGTCATGCCGCCGCCTTCGAATGTGCCGAGTTCGTCGAGATCGACATCATCGAAGTCGGCAATCCGGTAGCGGTCGATGACCTGGGTCCGGGCATAGATCGCGTCAGTGATTGTCTCCGGCGCGGGTCCGCCGTTGGAGATGTTGTATTTGATGCCGAAATCCTCGGTCGGGCCACCCGGATTGTGACTTGCCGACAGGATAAGACCGCCAAACGCCTCGTATTTGCGGATCATGTGCGAGGCAGCGGGGGTCGACAGGATGCCGCCCCGGCCGACCAGAACCCTGCCGAAGCCGTTGGCGGCCGCCATGCGGAGTGCAGTCTGAATGACTTCGCGATTGTAAAACCGGCCATCGCCGCCGATCACAAGGGTCTTGCCCTGAAAGCCTTCGAGACTGTCGAAGATCGATTGGATAAAGGCTTCGGTATAACCCGGCGCCTGGAACACAGGGACTTTCTTGCGAAGCCCCGACGTGCCGGGTTTCTGGTCCTTGAAGGGGGTGATGGATACGGTCCGGGTCATGGAGTTTCACTTTTTGGGGCAAGAAGTTCGGCATAGAGCGCGGCATATCTGAGCGCACTGCGGTCCCAGGAGACATCGGCCCTCATGCCCTGGTTCTGGAGCCGCGCCCAGATCTGGGGGTCGCCAAAGGCCCTGGTTGCGCGGCGCAGCGCCTCGCGCAGCGTGTCGGGTGTGACGGGAGAAAACTGGAAGCCGGTCGCCACACGCGCAGCGCTCGCCGCCTCGTTGGCGTCGATGACGGTGTCGGCCAGTCCGCCGGTGCGGGCCACGACCGGCACATTGCCGTAGCGCAACCCGTAGAGCTGGGTGAGGCCGCAGGGCTCAAATCGAGACGGCACCAGGATCACGTCACCGCCGGCCTGCATGAGATGTGAGAGGGGCTCGTCATACCCGATTACCAGACCAACATGGCCGCGGTGACGGGCCGCCGCCGCCAGCAACGCACCTTCGAGCGCCTGATCGCCCGAGCCAAGCACCGCGAGCTTGCCACCCATGGCGACAATGTCGTCGGCGACATCTGAGAGGACATCGATCCCCTTTTGCCAGGTCAAACGGCTTACCACAGTGAAGACGGGGCCATCGGTGTCGGCAAAACCGAACCTTTCGGCCAGGGCCTTTCGGTTGGTCTGGCGCTTTTTCAGCTTCGAGAACGTGTAATTGGCGGCAATCAGCGTATCCGTTGCCGGATCCCAAACCTTGGTGTCGATGCCGTTGACAATACCGTGAAGCGCGTCGGCGCGCGCGTTGATCAGGCCGTCGAGGCCCATGCCGAAGGCCGGGGTACGGATTTCCTGGGCATAGGTCGGGCTGACGGTGGTGATGGCCGAGGCCATCTGCAGCCCACCCTTGAGGAAACTGACATCACCGTAATACTCGATCCCGTCGACGGAGAAATCCGATTGCGGCAGGCCGAGTTCAGGGAAGATGTCAGGGCCGAACTGGCCCTGGAATGCGAGATTGTGAACGGTGACCACCGTCGGCGTGGCTGCCGCCTTGCCATGCCGCATATAGACCGGAGTGAGACCAGCCTGCCAGTCATGGGCATGCACGATGTCGGGCTTCCAGCCATTGTCGAGCCCCTCCTCGGCGATCGTGGCGGCGGCGCGGCAAAGTGCGGCAAACCGGCGCCAGTTGTCCGGGTGGTCGGCCCCAGCGGCATCGGTGTAGGGGCCGCCGTCACGATCGAACAGGACCGGCGCATCCAGCACGAGATAGTCCACACCCTCGATCTTGCAGGCAAGGATTACGGCGCTTACACCCAAGAGGTCGTCAAATTCCATCACCCGGGTCGGCTTGCGCAGCTTCGCCTTGACCTGCTTGTAGCCTGGCAGCAGCACCCGCATATCGACATCGTGCGCCGCCAGCGCCGCGGGCAACGCGCCTGCCACATCGGCAAGCCCTCCGGTCTTGATCAGCGGATAGACTTCGGATGCGATGGAGAGAACTTTCATTCGTAAATCAACCCTGCACGGTCAAGCATATCCTGGGTTATCAGGCAGATCCCCGTTTCACTTAGGTGAAAGCGGCTGGCGTCCAGCTCGGCGTCCTCACCAACGACGAGGCCCGCCGGGATCTTAACGCCGCGATCGATGACCACCCGGGACAGGTTGGCATGGCGGCCGATGACGCATTCGGGCAGCACCACCGCTTCGTTCAACTTGGAATAGGACCGACAGAGGACCCCCGTGAACAAGAGCGAGCGCTGCACTTCCGAGCCCGAGATGATGCAGTCGCCCGACACCAGCGAGGATATCGCCGTGCCGCGGCGGCCTTCTTCATTGTGCACGAACTTCGCCGGCGGCTTGATTTCGGCATAGGTCCAGATCGGCCATGTCCGGTCGTAAAGATCGAGCTCCGGCAGGATGTCGGTGAGATCGATATTTGCCTGCCAGTAGGCATCGATGGTTCCGACGTCGCGCCAATAGGCTTCTTTTTCTGGGGTTTCACGGACGCAGGACTCGGCAAACCGGTGCGCCACGGCTTTGCCGTTCTCGACGATGTAGGGAATGATATCCTTGCCGAAGTCGCGGCTTGACCCTGGGGTTGCGGCATCGCGGCGCAATTCGTCAAACAGGAAATCGGTGTTGAACACATAGATTCCCATCGAGGCCAGTGACATTTCAGGGTTGTCCGGCATGGGCGGCGGGTCGGCGGGCTTTTCTACAAAGGCGATGATCTCGTCTTTTTCGTTGACATGCATGACGCCGAAACCCGTCGCCTCCAGGCGCGGTACCTCCAGGCAGCCAACGGTCACGTCCGCGCCGGAATTGACGTGCTGCTGGAGCATCAATTCATAGTCCATCTTGTAGATGTGGTCGCCGGCGAGAATGACCATGAATTTGGGATTATGGCCTTCGATGATGTCGATATTCTGAAATACGGCGTCAGCGGTTCCGTCATACCACTGGGTTTCCGACACGCGCTGGCTGGCGGGCAGGATGTCGAAGCTTTCGTTCCGCTCGGGGCGCAGGAAGTTCCAGCCGTGCTGCAAATGCCTGATCAGCGAATGCGCCTTGTATTGGGTGGCCACGCCAATGCGCCGGATGCCGGAGTTCAGGGCGTTGGACAGGGCGAAATCGATGATCCGTGTCTTGCCGCCAAAATAGACTGCGGGTTTGGCGCGACGGTTGGTGAGTTCCTTCAGGCGGCTGCCGCGGCCACCCGCCAGAACATAAGCCATGGCGTCACGCGCCAGTGGCTGGACTCTCTTCTGTTCCATCTCTTCCTCCCTTTTGTTACCCGGCGTCGGACCGGTCGGGTGTGAACATCAGTGTCGCCAATGGCGGCAGCGTCAGTTCCGCAAATGCGCGCCCACCCTCCAGGCGCGCATTCACTTCACCCAGATTGCCCTTGCCGGACCCGCCATAGATGGTTGAGTCCGAGTTGAATATTTCGCGCCAAGTCCCTTCCAGAGGCATCGGAATTTTGTACCCGGTCCTGAACCCGGGCGTCAAATTCGCAACGATGACCACTGGTTTCTCACCGGGTGCACGGCGCACCCAAGCATACACAGAATTGGCGCTGTCGTCGGCGACAAGCCATTCGAAGCCTTCGGGCTCGCAATCGCGGGCGTGCAGAGCTGGTGTCCTGGCATAGAGCCTGTTTAGATCGCGAACCAGATCCTGGATGCCGCTGTGGCGCGGATCGTCGAGATGATCCCAATCCAGCGACCGGGCTTCGCTCCATTCGCCGCGCTGGGCGAATTCCTGCCCCATGAACAGAAGCTTTTTGCCGGGATAACCCCACATGAAGCCGAAATAGGCTCTGAGATTGGCGAATTTCTGCCATTCGTCCCCGGCCATCCGGGTCAGCAGCGTGCCCTTGCCGTGCACCACCTCGTCATGGGAGATCGGCAGCACGAAATTCTCCGAGAATGCATAGATCAGGCCGAAGGTCAGATCATTGTGATGGTGACTGCGGTGGATCGGATCCCGCTGAAAATAGCCCAGCGTGTCATGCATGAATCCCATGTTCCATTTGAACCCGAAGCCAAGCCCGCCCTCATGCACCGGAGCCGAGACCTTGGGCCAGGATGTCGATTCCTCGGCGATGGTGATGATGCCGGGATGGCTGCCGTAAACCGCCTTGTTCATCTGTCGCAGGAATGCGACGGCGTCGAGGTTTTCGCGTCCGCCATCCTTGTTCGGGATCCATTCGCCTTCCTTGCGAGAGTAATCGAGATAGAGCATCGATGCGACGGCATCCACGCGCAGCCCATCCACATGATAGGTCTCGGCCCAGAACAGGGCGTTGTTTACAAGGAAAGACGCGACTTCGCGACGGCCGAAATTGTAGATCGCCGTGTTCCAGTCCGGGTGGAACCCCTGACGCGGATCGGCGTGCTCATAAAGGGCTGTGCCATCGAAATGGGACAGTCCATGGGCATCGGTGGGAAAATGCGCTGGCACCCAGTCGAGAATGACGCCAAGGCCGACCTGGTGTGCGCCATCGACAAAGCGGGCAAGGCCCTCGGGTTCGCCAAAGCGGGCAGACGGCGCGTAAAGCCCGGTGGTCTGGTATCCCCAGGATGGATCGTAGGGGTGCTCGGAGACCGGCAGGAATTCGATGTGGGTGAAGCCCATTTCCACGCAATAGGGGATCAGTTCATCGCCCAACTCGTCCCAGGACATGAAGGATCCATCCGCTCGCCTGCGCCAGGATCCGGGATGAACTTCATAGATCGACATCGGCTGGCGCCGGGCATCGACCTTGCTCCAGTGGGCGCGGTGGGCGCTGTCACCCCATGCATGGTTGAGGTCGGCGGCAACGATGGATGCGGTGGCGGGCCGCAGTTCGGCGCGGCGGGCGAAGGGATCCGCCTTGAGCGGCAGTCTCTCCCCGTCAGGCCCGAGGATTTCATACTTGTAGGCCGAGCCGGGTTTGACGCCAGGCGCGAAGATTTCCCAGATCCCGACATCTGCGCGCAGACGCATGACATGACGGCGTCCGTCCCAGCCGTTGAAGTCGCCGACGACGGAAACGCGGCGCGCATTTGGCGCCCAGACTGCGAAATGCACGCCTTCAGAGCCCTGATGATGAATAGGATGGGCGCCGAGCTTGTCGAAAAGCCGCAAATGCGAGCCTTCCGCGATGAAATAGTCATCCATCGGGCCGAGCACCGGTCCATAGGAGTAGGGATCCTCGATTTCCCACGTGCCGTGCGCATTCGCCGCCGCGTAACGCAGCGGCTGGCGCTGTGCAATGTCGATGGGGCCTTCGAAAAGTCCGGAAGCCGCGCCCGGCTCAAGTTGCCCGGCGGCTTTGCCGTCAAGGGTAAAGGCCGTGATCTGATCGGCGCCGGGCGCAAAGACGCGGGCGACAAAGCCCTTCTGGAACTCCTGGACGCCGAGAACGGAAAATGGGTTTCCATGCGCGCCGGAAGCTATCGCTTCTGCTTCGTCGGCCGAAAGGTGATAATCCTTTGCATCGGCGTCGCGCACGGTTCCCTTCAGGGTCATGGGCCGGCTTTCCATATTTCCTTTGCATACTGGCGTATCGTCCGGTCCGAGGAGAACCAGCCAACACGCGCAGTGTTGAGGATAGTACGGCCATACCATGCCTCTTCGTCAACCCACAAACTGTCAACTTGCCGCTGAGCCTTGGCATAAGCGTCGAAATCAGCCGTGACCATGAACCAGTCATGGTCGTAAAGCCCGGCAATAAGGTCGGAAAAACGCTCGCGGTCATCGGGGCTGAAGACGCCGGACGAAATTGCGGTCAGCGCCTGCGACAATTCGCGCGAGGCTTCGATGATTGCCCGCGGCTCGTGGCCGGTCGCGCGGCGCTCGGTCACCTCAGCGGCAGTCAGACCGAAGATGACGATGTTGTCTTCTCCGACGCAGTCCTGGATCTCGACATTGGCGCCATCAAGCGTTCCGATGGTCAGCGCGCCATTGAGCGCGAATTTCATGTTGCCGGTGCCCGATGCTTCCATTCCGGCGGTGGAGATCTGCTCGGACAGATCGGCCGCGGGCACCATCACTTCGGCCAGGGACACATTGTAGTTGGGGATGAAGACGATCTTGAGCAGGCCGCGCACGGTTGGATCATTGTTGATGACCCGCGCCACATCGTTGGCCAGTTTGATGATCAGCTTGGCGTTGTGATAGCTCGGCGCGGCCTTGCCCGCGAAAAACTTCACCCGCGGCGTCCAGTCAAGTTCGGGATGCGAGCGGATCTGGTCGTAGAGCGCCACCGCCTCGATGATGTTGAGCAATTGTCGCTTGTACTCGTGGATGCGTTTGATCTGGATGTCGAACAGGGCCGACGGATCAAGCTTGATCCCCATGCGCCGGGCCACCAGGTTCGACAGCCGCGCCTTGTTGTCGCGCTTGACGGCCGCAAACCGGGCCCGGAACTCGGCATCCTTCGCAAAGGGCTCGAGCGCTTTCAGGGCTTCCGCGTCATCCATGAAGTCATCACCGATCGCATCGCGGATCAACGAAAACAGGCCCGGATTGCACTGCATCAGCCAGCGCCGCGGCGTGATGCCATTGGTCTTGTTGTTGATGCGGTCGGGGTAGAGCCCGTGCAGATCGGAAAACACCGTCTGCTTCATCAGCTCCGTGTGCAGCGCCGAGACGCCGTTGATGGAGTGGGAGCCGAGAAAGGCCAGGTTTCCCATGCGCACGCGCCGGTCCCCGGCTTCATCAATCAGCGAGACAGACCGGATCTGCTCATCATCATAGCCGCGCTCCTTGCGGGCATGGCGCAGCACCTTGGCGTTGATCGCGTAGACCAGTTGCATGTGCCGCGGCAACAGCCGCTCGAACAACGGCACAGGCCAGCTTTCCAAGGCTTCAGGAAGAAGCGTGTGGTTGGTGTAGCTGAAGGTCTTGCAGGTGATGTCCCAGGCAAGATCAAAATCCATCCGGTGGATATCGATCAAGAGCCGCATCAGTTCGGCGACGGAGACCGCCGGGTGGGTGTCGTTGAGCTGAATGGCGGCCTTGTCGGGGAGCGATCGCAGATCGCCGAACTGCTGCAGATGCCTGCGCAATATGTCCTGAAGGGAAGCCGAGGAGAAGAAATACTCCTGGCGCAACCGCAGTTCCTGGCCGGCTGGCGTCTGGTCGGCCGGATAGAGCACCCGGGCCAGCGCTTCGGCCTTGTTGCTCTCCCTCAGTGCGCCGATATGGTCGCCGGCATTGAACGCGTCGAGCAGGATCGGGTCGATCGGCTGGGCGGTCCAGAGCCTGAGCGTGTTGACCCGCTTGGCCCGCCAGCCGACCACGGGCGTGTCATAGGCCGTGGCGATCATGCGCTCCTGGGGTTTCCAGATACAGCGCTGGGTTTCCTCCGAGCCGTTGCCGATGATGTCGACCGATCCGCCAAAGCCGATTTCATAGGCGCTCTCGCGGCGCTGGAATTCCCAGGGGTTGCCATTGGCTAGCCATGTCTCGGGCAGTTCGACCTGCCAGCCGTCACTCATCTGCTGCCTGAACAGGCCGTGGACGTAGCGGATACCGTAGCCATAGGCCGGGATATCGACGGTGGCCATGGATTCCATGAAGCAGGCAGCCAGCCGCCCGAGGCCGCCATTGCCGAGCGCGGCATCGGGCTCAAGCGCCGCAACGGCATCAAAATCCACGCCGAGAGAGTTCAGCGCTTCCCGGACCTCCTCAATCATGCCCAGGTTGGACACCGCGTCGCGGGTCAATCGTCCGATCAGGAATTCCAGTGACAGATAATAGACCCGTTTGCCGCCGCTCTCATAGGTCTGGCGGGTGGACTCCATCCATCGGTCGATCACCCGGTCGCGGATCACCAGAATGGTTGCGGTCATCCAGTCATGGGGCTTGGCGACCTTGGCGTCCTTGCCAATGGAATAGGTCAGGCGCTCAATGATCTCGGCGGCCAGGGTGGCCGGGTCGGCGCTGCGCGGAGCGGGGGAGGGAAGGTCGGCAATGGCAGACTTGGTGATCATCGAATGTCCCGTTCATGTTGGGTCTGCGCAGAGCGGATGCCGTCCGCGCGCAAAGAAGTGACATGAGCCAGCGGCTTTCCAAGCAATGAATGATTTTATCGTCAATATCCAGCAATTAAATCCATTAGATTAAGGATTTTGGCAGGATTTTGCGGCATTTGACGAGCTTGTTTCGCCTGTTATCTGGCCGTATTGGCGTGAAAACAGGCATGTCGCCATGCGTAGCGCAGATCAATGCCGATCTGGATGAAGACATGGCAAGGCGCCGGGATCTAGGAGTCCTTCAGATGCTTCTGACGCCGAGGCGAAGAAAGAGGAGGAACCGGATGGTGGGCGTAACAGGGATTGAACCTGTGACCCCTACAATGTCAATGTAGTGCTCTCCCGCTGAGCTATACGCCCATCCGATGCGGGCTTACACCACACAAATGCCCGCGGCGTCAATATGAAATCAGCGCGTTTTTCAGCGCCGATCTCCTTTGATGAATGGCAATTGTGCGCAGCAGCGGTTTGAAGGCGGGCATCCCGCAAAAATCAAGGGTGTTTCAGGAACGATCCATGCCTGGGTTCGCGCGCAGGCAAGTCTCGGATTCTCAAGATTGAAAGATGTCAGGCAGCCTGAATCATCTTGTTGACCTCGTCAACAAGATCCCGGAGATGGAACGGCTTGGACAGCACTTTGGCGTCGCGCGGGGCCTTGGAGTCAGGATTGAGCGCCACGGCGGCAAAGCCGGTGATGAACATGACCTTGAGGTCGGGATCGAGTTCGGTCGCCCGGCGGGCCAGTTCGATTCCATCCATTTCCGGCATGACGATGTCGGTCAGGAGAAGCGAAAAGGGCTCTTCGCGAAGCCGGTCATAGGCGCTTGCTCCATTGTCGAAGGACCGGACCTCATAGCCGGCCTTTTCCAGCGCCTTGACCAGGAACCGGCGCATGTCGTTGTCGTCTTCGGCGAGGAGAATTTTCGGCGTCATTATGTTTCCAGCCCTGTCTTCGTGCTCGTGGAGCTCTGCTTTGGCCATCTCTACGCCATTCCAGTAAACATCAGGTGAATGATGGCGATTTTGAGATCAGCGGTGCCCCGGACTGGACAGGTGTTGGGGCAACTGGCAAGGTGATTCAAGCAGTTGCTGGGGCAGAGGGACAGACATGCGCGAAGCCGACGTGCCCGGAACGGGAGGAGAGCCTGAAGCGGTTGCGCCCTTTGAGATTCGCCGCCCTGCACATCAGACCGAACCCTTCGTGTTCAATTCGCCGCATTCCGGCTGCGTCTATCCGGACTCGTTTCTGAACATGTCGCGGCTTGACCGGATGTCGATCCGCCGTTCCGAGGACCATTACGTCGACGATCTCTTTGCAGGAGTCATTCAACTTGGCGCGCCGATGCTGGCGGCACAGTTCCCGCGCGCCTGGCTCGATGTCAACCGCGAACCCTACGAGCTTGACCCGCGCATGTTCGACGGCCCCCTCCCTCCGTTTGCCAATATCGGATCCATGCGCGTGGCGGGCGGCCTGGGAACGATTCCGCGGCTTGTTGCCGAGAACATGGATATCTATCGTGAACGGCTCAGCGTTGAAGAAGGGCTGTCGCGGATCGAGCTTGTGTACCGTCCCTATCACGCCACCCTTCGCCGGATCATTGCCCAGACTCATGTACAGTTCGGCAAGGCCATTCTGATAGATTGCCATTCGATGCCGGCCAATGTCCGCGTCACGGGCGGGCAGCAAAGGCCGGATATCATCATCGGCGACCGCTATGGCGCCAGCGCCGCCCATGATCTGTCTCGAGCCGCGGTCTCATTCCTTTCGGAACTCGGCTATCGCGTGGTGCGCAACAAGCCTTATGCGGGTGGATTTATCACGGAGCATTACGGCCGTCCGGCACGGGGCCTGCACGCGCTGCAGATCGAAGTCAATCGCGGCCTATATGTCGATGAGACTACGCTCAAAAGGACAGCGGGCTTTGATCTGCTGAAGGCCGATCTGACCGAATTTGCCGGCCAGATGATGGTTTATGTGCGCCAGGATTTTTCGGAAGACCGGCTTGCCGCCGAATAAACGTGCGGCTGGCTGCTCAAAAAAAACCGCGCATAAAGCGCGGCAAAGTCTTGGGAGGAAACGCCCAAGGAGGGCATTCACAGTCTAAGACTGTAATCAGAGCTTAATGCTGCAATGCACAAAAGTCAACGGTCTGAGGCCAGTTTCTTGTGCGCCTGCGAAGTGGATATCCCCGGTACCCGATGCCATGCTTGATTTTCGGCACCAGCCGGTTCAGGAGGTCGGGTGAACAGGGCGAAGCCATCGCCCCCTCACAAATATCGCCCGGAGTTCGCCGTGCTTCCAGATATCGCATTTTTTGACGCCATCGCCGAGGCCGCGGCAGCTGAAACGCTTCCCCGGTTTCGCATGTCGGTCTCCGTCGACAACAAGCTTTCAGGCGGATTCGACCCGGTCACCGAAGCGGACCATGAAGCGGAGAGGGTGATCCGGCGACTTATTGCCGACCGTTACCCGGAGCACGGAATCCTCGGCGAAGAGCATGGCGATATCGGCCTCGACCGGGATTATGTCTGGGTTATTGATCCGATTGACGGCACACGCGCATTCATTTCGGGACTCCCGGTCTGGGGCACGCTGGTGGGTCTTTATCACAAGGGCCGGGCAGTGATGGGGATGATGGACCAGCCTTTCACTGGCGAGCGCTTTATCGCCCAGCCAGGCAGTGCGATTGTCCGGCGCAATGGCAAGACGTCGCCCTTGCGAACAAGAACCGGCGTGACGCTCGGGCATGCGACAATGATGACCACATCGCCGTCGATCTTCCCTGAGGCGCTTGAGCCGTCCTACAAGCGCGTCGAAAACCGTGTCCAGTTGGCGCGCTATGGCTGCGATTGCTACGCCTATGCGATGGTCGCGTCAGGTCATATCGATCTGGTCGTTGAAGCCGGGCTGAAAGCGTATGATGTTGGCGGGCTGATCCCTCTGATCGAGCAGGCGGGCGGCGTCATCACGACGTGGAGCGGCGATCGCCCCGAACATGGGGGCAGCATTGTCGCGGCCGGATCGCCGGAACTGCATGAAGCGGCGCTTGAAGTGCTCAACCAGACTGACTGACGACGCTTGAGACCGGCAGAGGCGTTTGCTCGGGAGGGATGAAAGCGTCGATCGCGGCGAGCACGGCCATCCTGTACCGCTCGGCCTCCTGAAGCAACTCATGACGTGCGCCATCAATGAAGATCGCCCGCCCAGCGCGGAAGCGGTTGCTGATGGTTTCGATGGCTTGCTGGGAGACGATGGCGTCATTGCCGGCTCCGATCAGCAAAGTCGGCACCTTGACCTGATCGAGATGTTCAAATCGGCCGACACGGTCCATGGCGCCGAGCATTTCATTGACCCACAAGATCGTGGGTGGGCCCAGACGAAGCTCGGGGTGCGCGGTGTAGAGCGCCTGGTTGCGGGCGTACCGGTCAATGTCCGAGGTCAGGGGATTGCCTTCGAAGGGGCGTGGAAAACGGTCCCGGCCGGAGCTGACCCACCCAAGGCCCGACAACCGCATCAGCCGTGTGACGAGGCGCGTGACCCATGTGGGAACCGGCTGGTTTGACAGGTCCACGAAGGGCGCCGTGAGCACCATTCGCTCAATGCGGTTGGCCAGCCTGGGCGCCATCGACAAGGCCACCAGGGCGCCCATCGAATGGGCGACCATGCAAAAGGGCAGGCGCGTCTCCGGCAGCACGATGGTCTCGAGAAAGATCGACAGATCGGTCTCCAGGTCCCGAAACCGGCGGATATGTCCGCGCAAGGGATTTTTCAACAGCCGGTCGGACAGGCCCTGGCCCCGCCAGTCGAAGGTCGCCACCCAGAGGCCGCGTTCGGTGAAATGGCGGATGGTCTCAAAGTATTTCTCGATGCATTCATTGCGGCCCTGCAGGAGAACCACCGTTCCGCGCGCCACCGGCACATCGGACTTGAAGATCGCATAGCGCAACCGTTTGCCGCGGGCGCTGTTGAACCAGCCCACGATATGGTTGCCCGGCACCGGATTGCCGTCCATCTCGATCAGGCTCGGGAGATCATCGCTCATGGGGATCCGGATTAGTGCTTCCCCAGTCTTTGGTCAAAAGGAAAAAGACCTCAGTTAAAAAGGAAAAGGCCGGATCCGCAGGGGGGCGGGTCCGGCCAGGAGCACGGAACAGAAGGGACGGGATGTTCCGCGCAGGTCAGACTGTCTTGCCTGACTGACCTGATACTCGCGGATTCCGGCTGAACCGGAACAGAACAGCCCATTCATCGGGTGTTCACCGTCCAATTCCCCTGTCTTCGTGCACTGTCTTGAAGATTTCGCGGTCAAGCCTTCGAAGATCTTGAACCCGCTTTCAGAAGTTCCCACATTGACCATGCAGTCGCCGGCTACCGGGACTGCTGGCCGGGATGCCGCCCGTTGTGGGGCAGACCAAAACCAGAACGCTAAACCAAATGTTGCTCTTAAGGAGGACACCCATGCGTCACGTTGATTTTTCACCCCTCTACCGTTCCACTGTCGGTTTCGACAAGTTGCTGACGATGCTGGACAGTCTGGCGCCTGCTGAGCAGGCCCAAACCTACCCACCCTACAATATCGAACGCACCGGCGATAACACCTATCGCATCACCATGGCCGTGGCCGGTTTCGCGGAAACCGAGATTTCCATCGAAGCGCGCGAACATGTGCTGACCGTGAAGGGCGAAAAGGCCGATGAACAGGAGTCCGAAGGTTCGGAATTCCTTTATCGCGGCATTGCCAAGCGTGCGTTTGAGCGCCGTTTCCAGCTGGCCGACCATGTCGAAGTCACCGGCGCCTCGTTGCGCAACGGACTTCTGCATGTCGATCTGGTTCGCGAACTTCCCGAGGCCATGAAGCCGCGCCGCATCGCGATCAGCAGCGATGCCGGCAGCAAGCCGAAGCAGATCGAAGCAACAAAGGCCTGATCCCATCCCCCAAGCGGAGAAGGCTGTGTGGCGCTCGGGAGACTGAGCGCCACTTTCGTATGGACCGTCTGGTGACCGCTGCGTTCGGGGCTAAGCTCGCCGACCGAAGTTGGCGAGAAGGCTGTCCAGGGAGATGAGCCCCGGCCCCTTGATCGCAATGACCAGCAACGGCACCAGCCACAGCAAGCGCTGGTCCGCGATCGCGGCATCGGGGAAGCGGTCAAACCAGGCGCCGATGGCCTCGGCGCCGATGTTGTGGACGGTGATGTCCACGAAGGTCTGCACGGTGATGAAGCCGACCATGCCGAGCGCCGCGAGCCGGGAAAACAGGCCGGCGACAATCAGCAGCGGCAGGATGAACTCGGCATAGGTGCCCATGACGACAATCAGGCCCCAGGGAAAGAGAGCCACGGCATCGACGTCTCCGCCTGCGGCTTCAATCGCGGGAAGTGCGATCTGGTAATAGGCGCCGGGTGAAATCGAAAAGAACCCGTCTATTCCGTCACCGACCTTGGTCCTGGCCGAATTGAGAAAGTATCCCCACAAGACGGCGGCAAAGGCGAAGCGGGCGATCAGCCCGAGCAACCATTTGTCGCCGATCCGCTCGAGAAAACCAAAGACACGCTCATGAAGCGCGCCAATTGCATGGATCGGGGTCGTCATGGGGTTTGCTCCGTCCCTGGCTGATTGCACGAGCAGGTTGAAAACACGCCGGCTTCCAGCATGGCCGATATTGCGGATGGCAGATCGAACCCGGGGTGATGCTCGATCGTGGTGGACGCGGCGTCCGCAAGGGTTTGCCCGGCAATCAATGAATCAAGGAATTGCGCAGCGCCGGGTGGCAAAAGCCGGATCTGGACCTCGAAGGTCGGCCGCGTGATCAACCCGTCTTCAGGATCAAGCGGCCTGATGCGGTCAAGAGGGCGGTTCTCGCGGCTGGATGAAAAGATAGAAACAGCGGCGTACCGACTCTTGACGATTCGCGCGGCAGGATGCGGTGTGAACCGCACGTCACCGAGGCTTTCGGGCGCAATCGCCCCCAGGGTTTCTGGATACAGCGGTTCGGCGTCGGCCGAGTGAAACACATCCAGCCATGCCCTTTCGAGGCGCGCGACGTCGGCCAGATAGGGCAGTTTTGAGACCGGTTCGAAACGGTCGAGGAAAGCGGCAAAGCCTCTGCCATATTCGAACATGACCGCCGATGCCGGCGGTTCCTCCGCGAGGTACAGCCGGGCCATGTTCCTGAAAAAATCCGTGCCGACAAGCCGCTGAACAGCGGGAAAGATATCCGCCAGCGAGTCGATCAGGCTGACCGTCACATTGTTGCGGTAGACAGCGAAACGTTTTTGCGCGCCCTTGCCGGACGGGCCGACCACACCTTTGGGCAACGCGAGATCCGGATTGAGCAGAGCTGTGGCGAAATCCGCCTGGGGCGCGTCGCAAGCCGGATCATTCCGCGGCATGACGGGATCCGAGCAGGGAGGCAGGTCCGAGGCGATCGAGAATTGCGTCGGCCAGTTGGGCTTCCCGGCGCAGCACCGGCCAGTCGGGCACGTCATTGTCCCATTCGATCAGTGTCGGCAGCGCGCCGGTCTGGCTGATGACGATCTCGTAGAGCTTCCACACGGCATCGGCGACCGGGCGGTCATGGGCGTCGATCAGCAGAAGGTCGCCTTCGTCGTCGGTATCCCTGGCGTGACCGGCGAGATGGATTTCCTCCACCAGTTCCAGCGGGAACTCGCGCAGATATTGCAGCGGCTTGAAACCATGATTGACAGCGGAAACGAAGACATTGTTGACGTCAAGCAACAGGCCGCAGCCTGACCTGGTGGCGATCTCGCGGATGAAATCGGTCTCGCTCATCGTGGTCTGCTCGAAAGCCACGTAGGTCGACGGGTTTTCCAGCAGGATCGGTCGCTTGAGCCGGTCCTGGATGCAGCCCAGATGCGAAACCACCCGATCGAGCGTTGCTGAATTGTAAGGCATCGGCAACAGGTCGTTGAAGTAACCCGCGTCGTGGCTCGACCATGCGAGGTGCTCCGACACCATCGCGGGTTCGTACCGCTCGACAACCCTGGCCAGTCGTTCGAGATGGGCTGGGTCGAGGCCGTTCTCCGACCCGATCGACAAGCCTACGCCATGCACGGAAACAGGGAACTCGGAACGGATGGCCGCCATCGCGCGATGCGCAGGGCCGCCATCGCCCATGTAGTTCTCGGCATGGACCTCAAGAAATCCGATCCGGTAGGCATCGGCCAGGATCTGGTCGATATGCGCGGTCTTCAAGCCCGCCCCCGCACGAGGCGGGAGCGGGGCGCTCGGGAAACGGGACCCACTGGTTGATCTGGAGGCGGACTGCGTCATTTCGTGACTCCCGTTTGCCAAATGCTGTCGGATCAGGCCGGGAGATCGCGATCGAGCGGCTCGAGCGAGCCCATGCGTCCGCCCTCGACGCTCATCGTGGTGCATGTGCCTGCATCCACCGTTTTCCAGGCATTGCCCTGGTAGTCGACCTTGGACGTTCCCGCGCATGTGGTGCCCGGGCCGGCCGCGCAGTCGTTCTTTCCAGCCATGGCGACGCCATAGCATTTTTCAGTGGCGGCGGTTGCTCCGGTGGTCGATGCGAGGAAGCTTGCACCCGAGATGGCCATGGCCACTGCGCCAGCGAGAGCCGACGCGCCAATCAGCGTTTTCTGCGACATGATGTTCTCCTTTAAGGTTTCATTGAAACTGTTCCCCGGGTTTGCTCGTCCCGGCAGGAGAAACATGACAAAGTGTCGCATCACTTGGAAATCAAGCGCGCGTTATCCGGCATCACTTGGCCGTGAGCCTGAAGTGATGGAATTTAGACTTGTTTAAACTGATCTTGGTGCGCCGGAGGTGAACTAACGCAGCAATTCTACAAACTGATCGACATGATCTTCTGTTGTGGCGAAGCTGGTCACCAGCCTCAGCATGGTTTCGTCCTCGCCCACGAGATGAGCGGCGGAGCGGGGCGGGGCCCATTCGTAAAACAGCGCGCCCTTGGTTGAGAGTTCCCTGGCGAGAGACTTTGGCACAATCGGAAAGGTCTCATTGGCGGGGCTTTGCCATGCGAGCCGAGTCTGGCTGGAGCTTTGGATGCCGACCTGCAGCCTTGCCGCCATGGCGTTGGCGTGACGGGCGACATCGAGCCAGAGGCCGTTTTCGAAATAGGCGTCGAACTGGGCGGAGATGAAGCGGCTCTTGGAAAACAGCTGTGCCGCACGCTTGCGGATGAACGGCGCCTGGGCAGCCATGGCCGGATCAAGAAACACCAGGGCTTCGGCGCACCAGCAGCCGTTCTTGGTGCCGCCAAAGGAGACGATATCGACTCCAAGTTCGACGGTCATTTGCGCCGGCGTCAGATCCAGCGCGACCAGCGCATTGGCAAACCGCGCGCCGTCCATATGCAGCGGCAGGCCGTGGGCCTTGGCAATCTTCGAAATCGCGCGGATTTCCTCAGCTGTATATACAGTGCCCGCTTCAGTCGCCTGGGTCAGGGTGATCGCCATCGGTTGGCCGGCGTGGACAAAGCCCGCGGGAAAGCGGGCAATCTCCCGCTCGAGATTGGCCGGATCGATCTTGCCTTCTGCGCCATCGACGGGGACCAGCCGCGATCCATGGCTGAAAAATTCCGGTGCACCACATTCATCGGCAATGACATGAGCTTCACGATGGCAGAACGAGACGCCACCCGGACGATTGATTGCCGAGAGCGCCAGAGAATTGGCTGCCGTGCCCGTGCCGACGAAGAAAACCGCGACGTCCTGCCCGAAGATCTCGTTGAATGTCGCCTCGACCTTGCGATCCAGATCGCTCGCGCCGTAGGCGGCTGCAAAGCCTGTCGAATGAGCCGAAAGCGAGGCGGCGACAGCCGGATGGGCGCCAGCCCAGTTGTCAGAGGTGAAGATCATGTGCGGGACTCCAAAGCTTGTTTCCGTCCGGCTATTGCATGAATTTCCATGCTTTCAAAGCGCTTGGGGGAAATTGATCCGGGCGATTTCGCGTGAGCGCGGCAGCGCCGTTCTTCACCCCGGCCGTCCCCGGGTTTCAACATCAAAACGCCGGAATGTGGCGCGTAAAAGCAATTATCTTGCGTCAATCTATCATGGTCGATCATTAACGGTCGCGCGGGCCAGGTTTTTTGGGCCGGGTCTCTTGCGCAACCGCGAGCATTCTGTCATAGAACACTGGAAATAGGACAGCCTTGCTGTCCTATTTGTGTCTGCCCGGGCCATCTGGCCGAGGTCCTGGCGAACACAAGGGGTGTGCTGGCGTCTCAGATCAAGCGATCCACCTGCGCAAGGTGACCGTATCGCCCCTTCATGATACAAAAGCGCGCCGCGCGCCCTATCGAACAGGCGGGGCTCGAAAGCCCCGCGAGGCCAGACGACAGTTGCTTCCGGAACGAAAGCGTCGCCACTTTGGCGGTGGCGGAGGGCAGGCCGGGACAAACCGCCGCGGCGGTCATGAAGGAGGAATGCAAATGGCAGACCATGCACCATCCCGGATGGACGCAATCGCTTGCAAGGCTGACGCCGAGAGCAAGCCGGCCGCCGTGCAAACCTATGGATTGCCGTCAAGACAGGGTCTTTACGATCCGCGCAACGAACATGACGCCTGCGGCGTTGGCTTCATCGCGCATATGAAGGGCGTGAAATCGCACCAGATCGTGCGGGATGGCCTGTTCATGCTGGAAAACCTGACCCACCGCGGCGCGGTGGGGGCTGATCCGCTCATGGGCGACGGCGCGGGTCTTCTGGTTCAAATTCCCGATCGGCTGTTTCGCGAGGAGATGGCGGCGCAGGGCGTGATGCTGCCTGAGGCCGGCGAATATGCCGTGGGCTTCGTGTTCATGCCGCAGGACGACGCGCTGTGCGCGCATCTCAAGAATATAATCACCGAAGTTGTGGCCGCCGAGGGCCAGACACTGCTCGGCTTCCGCGATGTGCCGGTCGACAATTCGTCGCTGTCCAAGGCGCCGGAAATCGCTGCCACCGAACCACGCCATGTGCAGGTGTTCATTGGCCGGGGCGAGAACGTCGACAGCCAGTCCGCGTTCGAACGCCAGCTCTTCGTGCTGAGAAAAGTCATTTCGAACCGGATCTACGACGAGACCGATGGCCGCGACAACGGCTTCTATTTCGTATCGCTGTCGACCCAGACGGTTGTCTACAAGGGCATGTTTCTGGCTTTCCAGGTTGGCGCCTATTACAAGGATTTGAGCGATCCGCGGTTTGAATCCGCCGTGGCGCTCGTGCACCAGAGGTTTTCGACCAACACATTCCCATCGTGGAAACTCGCCCATCCCTACCGGATGGTCGCGCACAATGGCGAGATCAATACGCTGCGCGGCAATGTCAACTGGATGGCGGCGCGCCAGGCGTCGGTCTCTTCGCCCTTATTCGGCGGCGATATCTTCAAGCTGTGGCCGATCTCCTATGAGGGACAGTCCGATACGGCCTGTTTCGACAACGCGCTCGAATTCCTGATCCGCGGCGGCTATTCGATGGCGCATGCGGTGATGATGCTGATTCCGGAAGCCTGGGCCGGCAACACGCTGATGAGTGCCGAACGCAAGGCGTTCTACGAGTACCACGCGGCCTTGATGGAACCGTGGGACGGTCCGGCGGCCGTTGCCTTTACCGATGGCAAGCAGATCGGCGCCACGCTCGATCGCAACGGTCTCAGGCCCGCGCGGTATATCGTCACCAATGACGACCGGTTGATCATGGCATCCGAGGCCGGGGTTCTGCCAGTCGATGAAAGCACGATTGTTTCCAAGTGGCGGCTGCAACCCGGCAAGATGCTGCTGCTCGACATGGAAGAGGGTCGGATCATTTCGGACGCGGAGGTCAAGTCACGGCTGGCGGCGAAGCATCCCTATCGCGAATGGCTGGAACGGACCCAGCTGATCCTTGAGGATCTCAAGCCGGTCGAGCCCCGTGCGTTGCGCAAGGACGTGTCGCTGCTCGACCGCCAGCAGGCCTTTGGCTATACGCAGGAAGACACCAAGATCCTGATGGCGCCGATGGCGACCACCGGACAGGAAGCAATCGGCTCGATGGGAACCGACACGCCGATCTCGGTGATGTCGCGAAAGTCGAAGCTGCTCTATACCTATTTCAAGCAGAATTTCGCGCAGGTGACCAACCCGCCGATCGACCCTATCCGCGAAGAGCTGGTGATGAGCCTGGTGTCGTTCATCGGCCCGCGGCCGAATATTCTCGATCACAAGGGCGCGGCAAAGAAAAAGCGGCTGGAAGTGCGTCAGCCGATCCTTACCAATGGCGATCTCGAGAAGATCCGCTCGATCGGGCACACCGAGGACCGGTTCGACACCAAGACGCTCGACTTCACCTATGCGAGCGAAAAGGGCTCGGACGGCATGAAGGCCGCTCTTGAACGGCTTTGCGACCGGGCCGAGGAGGCCGTGACCGGCGGCTACAATATCATCATCCTGTCCGACCGCCAGGTGGGCTCCGATCGGATCGCAATCCCTGCGCTTCTGGCGACGGCGGCCGTGCATCATCACCTGATCCGCAAGGGCCTTCGCACCTCGGTCGGCCTGGTGGTCGAATCGGGCGAGCCGCGCGAAGTGCATCATTTCTGCTGTCTCGCCGGCTACGGCGCCGAGGCGATCAACCCCTATCTGGCCTTCGACACCCTGCTCGACATGCACAAGCGCGGGGAATTCCCGCCAGAGGTCGATCAGTACGAAGTGGTGTCGCGCTACACCAAGGCCATCGGCAAGGGTATTCTCAAGGTCATGTCCAAGATGGGCATTTCCACCTACCAGTCCTATTGCGGCGCGCAGATCTTCGATGCCATTGGTCTATCGACCGATTTCATCAACACCTATTTCACCGGCACGGCGACGACAATCGAAGGCGCCGGGCTCGATGAAGTTGCGACGGAAACCGCCGAGCGCCACCGGCTGGCCTTCTCCAACGATCCGGTGCTGACCTCGTCGCTCGAAGTGGGCGGTGAGTATGCCTACCGGATGCGTGGGGAAGAACACGCCTGGACGCCGGATGCGGTGGCATCGCTTCAGCATGCCGTGCGCGGCAACGCCAAGGATCGCTACCGCGAGTTTGCAGACATGGTGAACCGCTCGACGCTCCGGATGAATGCCATTCGCGGCCTGTTCGAAATCCGCACTGCCGAAAGTGCCGGACGTCAGCCGGTGCCGCTCGATGAGGTTGAATCCGCCGCTGATATCGTGCGGCGTTTCTCGACCGGCGCCATGTCATTCGGGTCGATCAGCCGCGAGGCCCACACCACGCTCGCCATCGCCATGAACCGGATCGGCGGCAAGTCGAACACGGGCGAGGGTGGCGAGGAGCCGGATCGCTACCTCCCGCTTTATGGCGGCGGAGCCAATCCGGAGCGCTCCGCGATCAAGCAGGTGGCGTCAGGCCGTTTCGGCGTGACGACGGAATTCCTGGTCAATGCCGACATGATACAGATCAAGGTGGCCCAGGGCGCCAAGCCCGGCGAGGGCGGCCAGCTTCCCGGCCACAAGGTCGATGCGACCATCGCCAAGACACGGCATTCGACACCGGGCGTTGGATTGATTTCCCCGCCGCCGCACCATGACATCTATTCGATCGAGGATCTGGCTCAGCTGATCTTCGATCTCAAGAACGTCAATCCGGAAGCCGACATTTCGGTCAAGCTGGTGTCCGAAGTGGGTGTAGGCACGGTCGCAGCCGGCGTCGCCAAGGCGCGCGCCGATCATATCACAATTTCCGGATATGACGGCGGCACCGGCGCCTCGCCCCTGACCTCACTCAAGCACGCCGGAAGTCCCTGGGAAATCGGGCTTGCCGAAACCCATCAGACGCTGGTGCTCAACGGTCTGCGCTCGCGCATCGCGCTGCAGGTCGATGGCGGTCTCAAGACCGGGCGCGACGTGATCGTCGGCGCGCTGCTCGGGGCCGATGAGTTCGGCTTCTCGACAGCGCCGCTGATCGCGGCGGGCTGCATCATGATGCGCAAGTGCCATCTCAACACCTGCCCGGTGGGTGTGGCGACGCAGGATCCGGTTCTGCGCAAGCGCTTCAAGGGCACGCCCGAGCATGTCATCAACTACTTCTTCTTCGTGGCCGAGGAAGTGCGCGAATGGCTTGCGGCCATGGGCTACCGCAAATTCGATGATATCATCGGCCAGTCGGAGCTGCTCTCCAAGGACGGCATGATCGAGCACTGGAAGGCCAAGGGGCTGGATTTCAGCCGGATTTTCCACAAGCCGGATGCGCCAAAGGAAAAGACCTTCTGGACAGAACGCCAGAACCATCCGATCGCCGACGTCCTCGACCGGCAGCTGATTGAGAAATCCATGCCTGCGCTGGAGCGCAAGGAAGTGGTGGAGTTCGACGTCGCCATCCGCAACGTCGACCGGTCGGTGGGCGCGATGCTGTCGGGCGAAGTCGCCAAGCGGTTCGGCCACAAGGGGCTGCCGGAAGACACGATCACAATCAAGCTCAGCGGCACCGCCGGACAGTCTTTCGGCGCCTTCCTGGCCCATGGCATCACCCTCAGTCTGTCGGGCGACGCCAATGATTATGTCGGCAAGGGCCTGTCAGGTGGATGCATCATCATCCGGCCGCCTGAGAATTCTCCGATTGTTGCCGAGCAGTCGATCATTGTCGGCAACACGGTGCTCTACGGCGCCATCGAGGGCGAATGCTATTTCCGCGGCGTCGCCGGGGAACGCTTCGCCGTGCGCAACTCGGGCGCCATCGCGGTGGTCGAAGGCGTGGGCGACCATGGCTGCGAATACATGACCGGTGGCCTTGTCGTGGTGATCGGCGAGACCGGGCGCAACTTCGCGGCCGGTATGTCGGGCGGCGTGGCTTACGTGCTCGACGAGGCCGGTGATTTCGCCAGCCGCTGCAACATGGCGATGGTGGAACTGGAGCCGGTTCCCGAGGAAGACGACATCCTCGAGAAGCTGCATCACCATGGCGGCGACCTTGCCCACAAGGGCCGGGTTGACGTCAGCGGCGACATGACCCGGCATGACGAGGAGCGGCTGTTCCAGCTGATCTCCAACCACATGCATTACACGGGCTCCACCCGGGCCAAGGAGATCCTCGACAATTGGGCCGATTATCGCCCGAAATTCCGCAAGGTGATGCCGGTCGAATATCGCCGCGCGCTCGAGGACATGGAACGGATGCGCATGGGCGTGGCGGCGGAATAGGCGCTATGATCACATCCACCACAAACACCATCGAGGGACGGGAGATCGTCGAGTATCTGGGCATCGTCACAGGCGAAGCCATTCTAGGCACGAATATCTTCCGCGATCTCTTTGCTGGCATCCGCGACATCGTTGGCGGACGGTCGGGCGCCTATGAAAAAGCTTTGCGCGAAGCCCGCGGAATAGCGCTTCGCGACATGCAGGACGAGGCGGCCCGGTTGGGCGCCAACGCAGTTATCGGGATTGATCTCGATTATGAAAACATTTCCGCCGGCGGCAAATCCTCCATGCTGATGGTTTCAGCTTCGGGCACCGCCGTGGTTTTCAGGTGAACAGGACAGATTAATGGGCAAGGTAACGGGTTTTCTCGAAATCGACCGGCAGACGGCGAAGTATCAGCCGGCATCTGACCGTATTCGCCATTTCCGGGAGTTCACCATCCGGATGAGCGACCAGGAAGTCCAGAAGCAGGCGGCGCGCTGCATGGATTGCGGTATTCCCTATTGCCATGGTCCGACCGGCTGCCCGGTCCACAACCAGATCCCGGACTGGAACGATCTGGTCTACAATGACAATTGGGAAGAGGCGATCCGCAACCTGCACTCGACCAACAACTTCCCCGAATTCACCGGGCGGATCTGTCCGGCGCCGTGCGAGGAAGCCTGCACGCTCAATCTCGAGGACGCCCCGGTGGCCATCAAGACCGTCGAGCAGGCGATCGCCGACAAGGCCTATGAGCTTGGCTTCATCGTGCCGCAGGCGGTCACATCCAAGACCGGCAAGAAAGTCGCCATCATCGGCTCCGGCCCCGCCGGCATGGCCGCCGCGCAACAGTTGGGCCGCGCCGGACATGATGTTCATGTCTATGAGCGGGAAAGCCGTCCCGGCGGGTTGCTGCGCTACGGCATTCCCGACTTCAAGATGGAAAAGCACTTCATCGACCGCCGCATCGAGCAGATGGAAGGCGAAGGCGTGACCTTTTTCTGCAACGTCAATGTCGGCGTCGACAAAAGCGTCGAGGAGATGCTCGCTACCTATGATGCGGTTCTTTACACCGGCGGATCAGAAAAGCCGCGCGATGTCGGCATTCCCGGCGCCGACCTGATCGGCGTCCATGACGCGATGCCGTATCTGGTGCAGCAGAACAAGCGCGTGGCCCGCGAGAGCATCGACAATGTCGGCTGGCCTTCCGAGTCGGTGATTGCCGGTGGCAAGCATGTCGTTGTGATCGGCGGCGGCGATACCGCTTCTGATTGCGTCGGCACCGCGTTTCGCCAGGGCGCAGTCAAGGTGACCCAGCTCGACATCCGGCCGCAGCCGCCGGAAAAGGAAGACAAGCTTGCCGTCTGGCCCTACTGGGCGACCAAGATGCGGACGTCTTCATCGCAGGCCGAAGGCGCCGTTCGCGAGTTCCAGGTGGGCACTCTCGAAATGGTTGGCGAGAACGGCATTCTGACCGGCGTGAAGTGCTGTGAAGTTGACGAAAGGCGCAAGCCGATTGCCGGAACCGAGTTCGTCATCAAGGCCGATCTCGTGTTTGTTGCCATCGGCTTTCGCGGCGCGCTTGAGATCGGCCTGATCAGCGAGCTTGGCGACAAGTTGTCCGTGGATCTCGACCGGCGCGGCTCGACCAATATCGCCGCCAATGAAGACGATTACCGCACCTCGGTCGACAAGCTGTGGGCGGCGGGCGATGTGCGCCGCGGCCAGAGCCTTGTGGTCTGGGCCATCCGGGATGGACGGCAGGCTGCCCGGGAGATCGACTTGAGCCTGATGGGGGTTACAGACCTTCCGCGCTGACCAATTGCGACCAGTCCGGTTTCGCCGGGTGCCCGCGAGAAAGGGTGGCCGGGGATCCGGACTGGCCGGCGCGCTGGAACTCAGCGGTTGCCGCGCGGCCAGGCGTAGTTGTCCACGCGGCCTTCCGGTGGTTCCGGCAGTACGCCGTCAATCACCATGATGTCGCGCGGAGAGCGCACCAGGCTTGCCGAGGCAGGCATCTCACCAAGCAGCGCGGAGCCTCCGTCGAGGTCGGGATCGGTCATGGCCACAGGCATTGTCCTGGTGATGGCCGCAGCATTTTCTCCGGGCGCGGGTGGCATGAAGATTTCGGGAAAATCCTCGAAAGAAAGCGCGGCTATGCCGGTGGCGGCTGCGTCACCGAGCAGCCGGCGTGCGGATTTCTCGACATAGAATGCAATCTTTCGCCGTCCGGCCTTGGTGAGATTGATCCCGTCCGAACCGCGAAGCCGCACCTGCTGTCCATTGATATCGGACCCGGTGAAGACAAATTTGCCTTCCTCGTCGACGAATCCGTCCCAGATGTCGATGAACTCGCCACCGGCCAGTTCCACGAGTTTCCGGTGAACGCCGTTCAAGGCGACGATGTCGGTTGTCATGGCAGGTGATTGGAAAGCCGGCAATCCGACCCACAGGAGCGGTGCCTTGCTGGCACGCAGGATGCCGATAAGCCGCTTTGTGCGGCGTTCGTATTCAGCGAGCCAATTGACGGAGCGGACCGCCTCGCGCTCGCCATTGACCAGCAATTGCTGTCGGTCGTTCGAGCCGATCTGCATCACGATGATCGACGGCCGGACTTCCTCGATGATCGCCGGCGCCTGTTCGATCCAATCGTAATAATCGTCGCGGACAAGACCTGAAGAACCATTGGACCGGTCGACAATCACCACGCCGGGCGATTTGGCAAAAGCCTCATCCAGGCCGTCAGCGGCGCCGTTTGCCAGAAAGTCGCCCAGAACCAGGATTTTCCGGGCATCTTCGAGTTTCTCGATTGCCGGTTCCGGAGGGGGCGCGGCCACCGAGCTGCGCGTGGGTTTCTTAACGACGCGGCTGGTGCGGGGCGTTTCCGCCGGCGGCTGCGGCCTGGCAGTGTTGCCGCCACCGAACAGAAGCTGGAGGATGGATTTGCGCTCGACACGCTCCTGGGCTGCAGCAGGATGAACGGCGTGCAAAAACGCCAGCCCGCCGATCGCGGCGATCAGCAGGATGGCGAGAAGACGAAAGGCTGCAACACGAACTGGCAAAGGGGAGAGATCTCCGTTTCGGCCTCGCGCCGGTTGGGATCCGCCATCTTGCGAGTGATCAGTAACGGCGGATCGCGTCCAGTACCTTTTGCGACGGAATGGCTTCTCCGGTCAAGCCGGACCGTGACTGGAAGGCTGCAATTGCCGCCTTTGACCCGGATCCGAAATTGCCGTCAATGTCCCCGTCGTAATAGCCGAGTTGCTTGAGCCGGGTCTGCAATTCAAACTTTTCCTTGACGTCGAGCGTGCCTTCCGGCCGCGGCCAACGTTGATCGACACCGCCATATCCGGCGATTTCATCAGCCAGAACACCAACGCCGAGGGCATAGGAATCAGAGTTGTTATAGCGCTTGATGACGAAAAAGTTCTTGGTCATCAGGAACGACGGTCCGCTTGCCCCTCCGGGCATCTTGAGTTCCGCGCGCCGGCTTCCATCGGGAAAGCCCTTGCCATTGGGCCTGCTGAAACCGAGTGCCGCCCACTGCGACAAGGTCTTGGTCTGTCCGGCATACTGCGACGCTCCGCGCGGGGCGACAGCTTCATATCCCCAGGTTTCACCGGTTCTCCAACCATTCTTCTTGAGAAGATTTGCCGCCGTCGCCAATGCATCCGGAATTGAATTCCAGATGTCGCGATGCCCGTTTCCGTCCGCATCGATGGCATAGGCCAGATAGCTCGTGGGGATGAACTGGGTGTGACCCATGGCGCCTGCCCAGGATCCGGTCATCTGCCGGGTCGAGATATCGCCGGACTGGAGAATCTTCAAAGCGGCGACAAGTTGCTGGCGCGCAAATTTCGCGCGCTTCTTGTCTGCATAGGCGAGTGTGGCCAAGGCTTGCGGCACATAGTGCAGGCGATCGGAATTGGTGAGAATTTCACCGTAGTTGGATTCCATCGACCAGATGGCGAGCAAAATAGTAGCATCGACGCCAAAGTGGTTCTGGATCGCCGTCAGCGTTCTTGAGTGCTGCGAGGCCATCTCCCGGCCCTTGGCGATGGTGTAGGGGTTGACACGCGAATCCAGATAGTCCCAAACCTTGGTGGTGAATTCCGGTTGATAGCGCGCCTTCTCGAGCACCTTCGGGTCTGGCGCGTTCACGCCACTGAAAGCCTTTTCATAGGTCGAACGCGAGATTCCAGATTTGGCGGCGGTGCCGTAAAAGCCGGAGACCCACTTCTGAAAACCGGCATCGGCATGCGCGGAGATAGGGGCCAGCATTCCGGCAAAGAGGCAAAGGCCGGCGGCGCGAATGAAATTCCTGGGTGTTCGGATCATGTTCCAAGCATCCTGTCGTTTGAGGCTCTATCGGGTGACTGATCCGCGATCATAACGCTCAGCCGTCAACAAATCGTTTACCATATCTGCCGCCCCGGGGCAGACCTTGCCATTTTCCAGTGGGGTGCCACGTATCGCCATGGTCGCCGCCGGGATGTATTGAAGATGATCATTTATGAGAAATGAGGAAAAGACATGACAACGACGCGCAAAATCAGAAAAGCCGTTCTGCCGGTTGCAGGTCTTGGCACCCGATTCCTGCCAGCCACCAAGGCTGTGCCGAAAGAAATGCTGACAGTCGTCGACAAGCCGGTTGTTCAGTACGTGGTTGAAGAGGCCATGGCCGCGGGCATTGAGCACTTCATTTTCGTCACTGGCCGCAACAAGGCGGTAATCGAAGATCATTTCGACATTCAGGTCGAGCTTGAGGCGACGCTGCGCGAACGCGGCAAGACGGTTGAACTGAAATCGCTTGAAGACATGTTGCCAAAGGCAGGCGCCACCAGTTTCACGCGTCAGCAGGCGCCGCTTGGCCTGGGGCACGCCGTCTGGTGCGCGCGCGACATCGTTGGCGACGAACCCTTCGCCCTGTTGCTTCCCGACATGGTGATGCGCGACAAGGTGGGATGCCTTTCGGGAATGGTCGCGCTGTACAACAAGGTTGGCGGCAACATCGTCGCGGTGGCTGAATGCGATCCTGCTCTGGCCCACAAATACGGCATTGTCGGCAAGGGCGAAGAGCTTGAGGGCGGCTTTCGCATCACGGAAATGGTGGAAAAGCCGGCGGAGGGAACCGCACCTTCGAATTTCTATATCAATGGCCGTTATATCCTGCAGCCCGAAATCTTCGACATCCTGTCGAAACAGGAGCGCGGAGCCGGCAACGAAATCCAGGTGACGGATGCGATGCTCAAGCTTGCCGTCGAGCAGCCATTCTCTGCCTATCCTTTCGGCGGACAGACCTATGATTGTGGGTCCAAGGAAGGGTTCATTCTGGCCAATGTGGCCTTCGCGCTCGATCGGGAAGACATCAAGCCGCTGGTGGCGGACGGTCTGCGCAGCCTGATAGCCGGCGCGTGACAGGAAATCTTCCGATTGCCGGAACGATTTGTGCCGGCAGGTCGGGACGGGTGAACCGGTTCGTCATCTCCTCAGCCTGAGGCCCAGTCCGATGCGCGTTGTTTTCTCATCGGTCACGCCCGGTTCCCGGGTCAGCGTGTAACTCGCGTCCGCCTCAAGGTCGAGGTAGCGGTTGATGTTCCAGGTCAGGCCGGTGGAGACGCCATAGCTCTTCTGGTTGCTGCGGCCGCTGCGGGCATCGTAATCCCTGAGGCCCGCGGCAGCGCCGAGGCGCGCCACCACGGCGCTGTGGATTCGCTGGGTCAGGGAGGTATCGAATTCGTAGACGACCGAGCCCGATTCGCCTGCCGCCGTTGCGGATTCCAGGGTGGTAGACAAACCAGCCATGAGATCTGTCCCGCGCCGGGGCGACCAGTTGATCTCGCCGTCAATCGTCAGCCCGGACAGGTCGCTCAGATTGGGGTCATCGATGGATCGCAGCACATAGCCGGCGGCCAGCTCGCCCGAGAGCTTTTCTCCGAAATTGAATTCCGCGCCGCCGCGCGCGCCGTAGGTTGTCGATGAGCGCTCCGCGCCGGTGTCGTCGATGCGTTGATCGTATTTCTCGCGGCCGACCGAGGCCTCCAGGAACGGAATCAGCGCAGGCGAGACGACGTAGCCGATGCGTGCAGTCAGTTCACCGCCCAGGGTGTCACGGTCATCGACCACAATGCTGCCGCCAGTCGCCGAGGTTGCGTTGCCGTAAATCCTGCGAGTCACTTCAAGGGACGTCGTTCCGCGCAGGACACCGAGGTCCTTCTGCAAGCCGATGCTTGCGCGCAGTTCATGAATCCCCGATTGCGTGGTGGCGCCGGTGATGGCGTTCGGGTCGGTGCGGCTTTCCTGGGAATAGCTGTATCCGGCGCCAAGGATGCCGGTCATGTCATTGAGCAGATCGAGATTCAGCCGCGCATCCAGATCGGCGTTCGGCGACTCCGTGCCCGTGCCCGACAGGTTTTTCTGAAAGGTCGCAGACCCGTCGACCGTGAGCTGGTGGCGCGACCAGTCCGATTGCAGCGTTCCCGACAATGTTGTTTCGCTGTAGATCCGGCTGGTTTTCGATGTGCCGTAATTGACCGATTCGTGAACGATCCGCTCTGCGAGTGTGGGACGCAGGGTCAGCGATCCCACCATGAAACCCGGAACGGCGTCGTCATCGCGGCCGGCATTGAGCGGCAAACCATCCACCGTTCCGACGCGATCATTCTGGCGCGCGAGGCTTGCGGCAAAGTCCCTGTCGGCCTGGCTCAGATCCGATTCGGCGCCAATCCTCCCGGTTTGGATTTCCGTGTCGGCAGGTTCTGGTGCGAGCGCTGCAGCATCGCTGGCGCGCACCGTCTCAGTGCCGCCCGCAACTGCTCCCGACGGAGTCGCGGAACTTGTGGCGCTTGCCGGCAGTGCGCCATAAAGGGTCGAGGCTGCAGTGGATTGTGTGGACACGGAATCCGTGGTCGTGCCGCGCAGCCCGTAGGTCCCAGCGGTGGGTTCCGGATCAGATGCTGATTGCGACTGCGCCGCTGACATCAGCGCGAACAGGCAGGCGGCGGAGGCGCAGGCCCGCAAGCCCGCGCGGTGCGCCGCCCTGTCGTTCAGTGCAGTTGTGTCTCGATTGCGCATGCGTTGCCGGGTCCGGGGCCATCCAAATCTTTTCAAACCGTAAACACTTGTGGTTAACGCAAGGTTTCGATCCGGCTCTTTGCCTTCCTGGTGATGTCCTTAATGGACACGGAAGCAGCAACGCGATATTCCGGCGCCATGAAGAAGATCCTGCCAGGCTACCCAGCCAATGAAATCCTGCTTTCCGCGAAGCGGACGATCCTCACCGAAAGGAGCGGGCTCGATGCTCTTGCCGCCGCCCTTGAGAACGGGCTTGCGGAGCCTTTCGTGCGAGCGGTCGAAGCGCTCGGCAACATCTCGGGCCGGGTGATCGTCGCCGGGGTTGGCAAGAGCGGGCACATCGGCGCGAAGATCGCCGCGACCCTGGCTTCAACCGGCACTCCGTCGCATTTCGTGCATCCCGCCGAGGCAAACCATGGCGATCTCGGAATGATCGCACACGATGACGCAATCATTGTGCTGTCCTGGTCAGGCGAAAGCGCCGAGCTGAAGGGTATTCTGGCCTATTCCCGGCGCTTCCAGATCCCGTTGATCGCTTTTACCGCCGGCGCCCAATCGACGCTGGCGCGTGAGGCCGACATCGTGATGCTGTTGCCGCGCGAGCAGGAGGCGTGTCCCCATGGCCTGGCGCCCACCACCTCGACGCTGATGCAACTGGCGCTCGGCGATGCGCTGGCCGTGGCGCTGCTCGAGGCCAAGGGGTTCACTGCTGGCGATTTTCACACATTCCATCCCGGCGGGCAGCTCGGCGCGAACCTGGCCCATGTGGCCGATGTCATGCATACGGGGGAGTCGGTGCCGCTGGTGCCTTCAGGCACACCCGCACCGGACGCCATCATGACGCTGTCCCAGCGCAAATTCGGCTGTGTCGGCATCACCGGCCCCGGTGGACGTCTGATCGGCATTGTGACCGACGGGGATGTGGCGAGAAACCTGGGCCGGAATCTGGTGGATCAGCCGATCGACGCCATCATGACCAGCCAGCCCAAGACCATCGCCCCAACCGCACTCGCCAGCACCGCGATGGCCATCTTGAACAAGAATGCCATCGGTGCGCTGATCGTGACCGATCCGGATCTTCTGCCGGTCGGCATCGTGCATTTCCATGATCTGCTCAGGATCGGCGTAGCCTGAAGGATTCGCTCGGGGTCGCCGGTCAGGCGGCGGGCTCGACCGTCAGGCAACCAGCCTGGGCCATGGTGATACGCACCCGTGCCCCAACGGGCATGTCCGGGCCTTGCACGATCCAAGTGGTATCGTCGAGCCTTATCCGGCCCTTGCCCTCCCGGATCGGCTCCTCCAGCGTTGCCGTCCGGCCGACAAGGCCTTCGGTGCGCCGGTTAAGCATGGGCTGATCCGTCTCGGTGTTGGATCCCGATATCCGTCGTCCGACAAGGGCGAGCGCCACGGCCAGCACTGCAAAAACCAGCATCTGCGTTTGCCAGCTCCAGAGGTCGGCTCCCCACAGAAGAAACGACATGGCGCCGACGACCATTGCCGCCAGACCGATCCAGAGCAGAAAAACCCCCGGGATGACGATCTCGAGCCCGAGGAAAATCAGGCCGACAATCCACCAGCTCCAAGGTCCCAGTTCGAGGGCCAGCGCGGCAATCATGCGTCCGGATCCGTATTCGCGGGTGCGGTGTAGGCAGGCGTCGTGGCGCGTGTTGAGCGAACCGGCTGGTTGGCCGTACGAACCGGATCTGATGCCGGCTGATCGCCATCCTTGCCGAAGACTTCGCGGGCAATCGCGCCAATGCCGCCCAGCGTCCCGATCAGGGCGGAAGCCTCAAGCGGCATCAGGATGACCTTCTGGTTCTTTGCCGATGCAATCTGTCCCAGCGCCTCGGTGTATTTCTGTGCCACGAAGTAATTGATCGCCTGAGGATCGCCCTCGGCGATGGCGATCGACATCATCTGCGTGGCTTTGGCTTCAGCCTCGGCGAGCCGTTCGCGCGCCTCGGCGTCGCGGAAGGCGGCATCCCTGCGGCCTTCGGCCTCAAGGATGGCGGACTGCTTGGCGCCTTCAGCGCGCAGGATCTGCGCATTGCGAAAGCCTTCGGCTTCCAGCACATCGGCGCGCTTTTCGCGTTCGGCCTTCATCTGCCTGCCCATGGCTTCAACAAGGTCCACGGGTGGCGCAATGTCCTTGATCTCGACGCGTGTGATCTTGATACCCCAGGGTGCGGCAGCCTGGTCGACGACGCGCAGCAGACGGTCATTGATGGCATCGCGATTGGACAGGAGTTCGTCCAGATCCATTGACCCCATGACGGAGCGGATGTTGGTCATTGTCAGATTGAGCAGCGCCTGCTCGAGGTCGGAAACCTGGTAGGCGGCCTCCGCGGCGTTGAGCACCTGGTAGAATGACACCGCGTCCGCGGACACCGACGCATTGTCTCGGGTGATGACCTCCTGGGTGGGGATGTCGAGCACCTGCTCCATGATGTTGATCTTGCGGCCAACACGGTCGACAAAGGGGACGATGATATTCAACCCTGGGGTGAGCGTCCGTGTGTAGCGTCCGAACCGTTCAACCGTGAAGGCGTAGCCCTGCGGCACCGTCTTGATCCCGGAAAACAGGATCAGGATTGCAATGATGACGACGACGATTACGGTGATATCCAGCCCGACCATGCCCAAGACCTCCCTGGCTCGCCTGATGCGTCAATCCTGACGCGAGAGCGGCTCTACCTCATAATGCCCGCGCACCCTGACTTTTCGAAGGTCCTGATGGAACCCCGGGTCGATGCTGCAGCCGTTTTCGGGTTTGCGGTGTAACGCCGCTCCCCTCAAACAGGTAGTTGGTCTCGCCGGAGCTTGCAATCTTCAACGGGCATTATCTTTGGACCTGCAAGGGATCGGCCGGGCCACTGAGCTGCAGCGCCGGCGGCCCAAGCATACGGATCAGATCCAGCCCTGCAGTTCGCGCCTGACGATGGCTTCAAGCACCTTCATGCCGGCCTCGCTGTCGTTGAGGCAGGGGATGTGCGTGAAATGCTCGCCGCCATTTTCATGGAACAGCTCACCGGCTTCTCCCGCAATTTCCTCAAGCGTCTCCAGGCAATCTGAAACGAAGCCTGGATTGATCACCGCGATCCGCTTCACGCCTTCCTGGGCAAGCTTCTCGACAGTCTTGTCGGTGTAGGGCTGAAGCCATTCCTCGGGGCCGAAACGCGACTGAAACGTCGGCATCAGCTTTTCCTTCGGCCAGCCCAGCCGCTCGCGCACCAGCCGCGCGGTTTTCAGGCATTGGCAATGATAGGGGTCGCCCTTGAGGAAATAGGATTGTGGAATGCCGTGGAACGAGGTCAGCACGATTTCCGGCTCCCAGTCGAGGTTGGCAAGATGGCTTTCGATCGATTGGGCAATGGCGTCGATATAGACCGGATCGTCATGATAGGGCGGAACCGTGCGCAGTGCCGGCTGCCAGCGCATGGTCATCATGGCCTGAAAGGCCTTGTCATTGACCGTTGCCGTGGTCGCCGCGGCATATTGCGGATAAAGCGGAAACAGCACGATGCGGTCACACCCGGCGTCCTTGAGCGCCTGCATCTTGTCGGGAATTGACGGCTGGCCGTACCGCATCGCCCAGTCGACCTTCACCGAGGGAAAAGACGACAAGGCCTGACCGAGCTGGTCGGACTGGTTGCGGGTATAGGTTCTGAGGTAACTTTCATCGAGATCGTTGTTCCAGATCTCCTCATAGGCCTTGCCGACGCGCTTTGGTCTGGTGTTGAGAACAATGCCGAACAGTATCGGATACCACAGAACCCGCGGCCACTCGATCACCCGCTTGTCAGTGAGGAACTCCTTGAGGTAGCGCCGCATCGAGCGGTAGTCGGTGCCGTCAGGCGTGCCAAGATTGACGAGCAGAACGCCAACTTTCTGGATATTCACCGGCGCGTGCCCCGGCGGCAACTCGCCCACGGCTCGGCTGGCCTCGTCAGTCTGGATCACATGGGTGTTCAAAGTCGCGTCCATTTCATGTGCTTTGCGGGATCAGTTTGGTGTTGCAGGGAAACATAGTGACATAGTGCGACAAATCAATCATCCGCCATGCGCGGTTTCGTGAATTCGCGGATGCAAAAAGGGCCCGGAAAACCGGGCCCTTCCCATAGGCGAAATGGCGAGCTTACTTGGCCGGGATGGTCAGCGTTTCGCCGATCGTCAGGTTCCTCGCGGATGCTGACGGATTGGCCTCGGCGATCCTGTTCCACATCGTGGGGTCGTCGTAGTAGGTCTTGGCAAGGTCCCACAGCGTATCGCCGGAAGCGATCACATGCTCCTTGGCCGACATGGCGGCCTCTTCGGTTGCGGGCGCGTCGCCTGTCATCACTGCACCCTCCGCAGGGGCGCTTGCCTCGGCCGGAGCCGTTTCACCCGAAATCACCGGAGCTGACGTGGTCAGATCCTTGGAGCCGGGGAGCGGCTCGGGAACCTCAACCACCGCGTCTTCCGCAGGAGCGGCCTCAGCCGCAGATGGCGTTTCCGCTGCAGGCGATGTTTCGGCCATGGGCGCGGTTTCCGTTGCCGGGGTGGATTCTGCCATCGGAGCGGCTTCGGTTGCCGGAGCAGTCTCAGCCGCCGGAGCGGCGTCGGCGGCAGGCGCCGATTCTGCGGCGGATGTCGAGGCGGCAGCAATCCTGCCGTCGGTATAGGGGGTATAAGGCATGTTCTTCGCCAGATAATCGGCAACAACCTGCTCAAGGCCCGGACCGAAATCATACGCGTTCATGCCGGCTGTTTTGAAGACGGAGTATCCGTCGCCACCGCCGCGCATGTAGTTGTTGGTGGCCACCGAATAGACAGCGTCCGGGTCAATCGGCTTGAAACCGTCTCCGTCCTTGACTTCCACGGAAACGATCCGCGATCCGGCCGCAGCGTCCTTGTCGAAGGTATAACGCAGCCCTGAGACCTGGGCGAACCGTCCCGCGCCTTCCTCGATCTGGCTGGCGCCATTTTCAAGGGCAGCGACGACATCCGAACCCTTGAGCTGGAAAGTCGCGAGCGTGTTCTGGAACGGCAGCACGCCGAGCACTTCGCCCATGGTGATCTCGCCGGCGTCGATAGACGCGCGCAGGCCGCCGCCGTTCTGGATGGCAATGGTCACGCCCTGGTCCTTGACGCGATCGACCATGGCGTCGGCAACGAGGTTGCCCATTTCGCATTCTGTTGACCGGCAGGTCTCGCGGCTGCCGTCGATTTCCGCGCTGGTCTCGGAAACCTTGCGGGTCTTGAGCTCTTCGATGGGAGCGCCAAGTTCCTTGATCCGCGCCAGGACCGCGTCATCGGGCTTGACTGAACTGTCGAGATAGATCGGGTCGCCCTTGGCTTCCTTGACGACGCCGGCATCATCGAAAGTCACAGTGAATTCGCCGAGATATTTGGAGTAGGATGCTGCCTGAGTGACCGGAACCTGGTAGCCTTCCGGATTGTCGATCATGGTCGGATAGGGCCCTTCGGCCTTCTCGTCCGTGTTCGACAGCAATGAGTGCGAGTGACCGCCCACCACCACGTCGACGCCGGGGATCTGTGCGATCATCTCCTTGTCGCGCGGGTAGCCGACATGGGTCAAGGCAATGATTTTGTTGACCCCTTCAGCCTTGAGCTTCTCGACTTCAGCGGTGATCGTTCTGATGTCATCGGCAATCAGTATGTTGGGACCCGGAGAGGAGATCTCCGGAGTGTCGGTGGTCACCGCACCGACAATGCCGATTTTTTCGCCGCCGACGTCAAGCACCACGGAAGGCTTGATCCGGTCGCCGACCTTTGAAGAAGCGCTGGCCGCCACATTGGCTGACAGCACCGGAAACTCGATCATGTCGAGGAATGGCACCAGCGCTTCCTCACCATCATCAAACTCATGGTTGCCCACGGTCATGGCGTCGAATTTCATCAGGTTGAGGAACTCGGCTTCCACCGTGCCCTTGTAGGTGGTGTAGAACAGCGAACCCTGGAAATTGTCACCGCCGTTCAGGAGCAGCACATTCTCGCCTTCGCGCGCCGTCCGGCGATCGGCAATAGCTGTTACCAGGCGGGCTGCGCCGCCGATGCATTTTCCTTCTGTCTCGTCTTCGGCCGAGCAGGTGGATTCGTATTTGTTGTTGGATTCGATGCGGCTGTGCCAGTCATTGATGTGCAAGATCGTCAAGGTGTAATCGGCAAAGGCCACGCCTGAGCTCAAGCCCAGGATGGACGCCGACAAAAGCGCGCTTTTGATGAGTGTGGTCATGGAATGGCTCCCTGTTCTGGTGCTCGCTGGCCGCCAGCATTCCGTATACTCGGCGCTTTCGGCTTGCTTGTGACAATGGTTTCACTATCGGGGGCGAACATCAAGAGCCAAGCGAAGCGCCGTCACGTCTTAAGGCGTTCTCAAGCCGAATAATCGCGCTCGTCGGCAATGACCTTGCCGTCATTGGGGAGGCTGCCATGGGGGGTTATTTCGACGGTTCCGCGCAGTTTCAGGGTCGCAGCCAGGGTTGCCTCGATTGCGCCCTGGTCCGGCGTGGCGCCTGGGGCGGGTTCGACCATCAGCGTCATCACATCGGCGTCGCCCGAGCGGCCGACAACGAGACGGGCGCGGGCGATCCCGGGATGCGCCTTGATCACCTCGGACACCTGCTTGGGATCAACAAACATGCCCTTCACCTTGGTCCGCTGGTCTGCTCGGCCCATCCATCCCTGAATGCGCGGACCGGTGCGGCCGCAGGGCGACAGGCCTGGCATAATGGCAGATAGATCGCCGGTTCCGAAGCGGACCAGCGGATAGCCGGGATTGAGCGTGGTGATGACGAGTTCGCCGACTTCACCGTCGGGGACCGGGTCACGGGTGCCGGGACGGACGATTTCGACAATCATGTCTTCATTGACGATCATGCCGGGATAGGGTGCGCCGCTCGCATCAGCGCTTTCATAGGCGATGACGCCGAGATCGGCGGTGGCATAGCACTGAAGCACCGACACGCCCCGGTCAGCGTAATAGTGCCGCAGCGACGGAAACAGCGCGCCGCCGGAGACAAGCGCCCGTCTGATCGAGGCGAGATCCCGGCCGAGTTCATCGGCCTTTTCCAGAATGACCTTCAGGTAATCCGGCGTCCCGGTGTAACCGGACGGCTTCAACCGCGCGGCGGCATCGACCTGGGCTTCGGTGTTGCCGGCCCCGGCAGGAAACACCAGGCACCCGAGTGCGCGCGCGCCCTCATCCAGGATGAAGCCGCCGGGCGTCATGTGATAGGCAAGGGAGTTGTGAACGATGTCGCCTGCGCGAAATCCGGCGGCAAACAGCGCGCGCGCCGCGGCCCAGGGATCGGCGCCCAGGCCTTGCGGCTCCCAGACCGGGCCGGGCGACATGAAGACCCGGTTGCCCTTGAGCGCGTCCGGATCGGCCAGGCCGCCGAAAGGCGGATTGGCGTCCTGCATCTCCATCAGATCGGGCTTGCGCAACACCGGAAGCGCGGCTAGGGCGGCGCGGTCCGTCAGGGCGGCGGGATCAGGGTTGCCGAGCCATGCGTCGAGCGCGGGGAGGCGCTCGAGGCTGCGCTCCAGCAAAGCGCGGAGGTTTTCGAACGTGTCGCGCTCGCGGATTTCAGGCGCCCGCGTTTCCCGGTCATCGAAATGGCTGTTCACTGCTCGGGCCCCCGCGCTTGCTGCCTAGATGCGGCGTACCAGGGTGAATTGCGCGCCCGTTGAGGACGTGCAGTTGAGCTGGGACGGTGTGGCAAGTGCGCAATTGACCCGCGAGGTCGTCTGGCGCAGCAGCGACGTCAGTTCGATCTCGACAACCTGGGGCGAGACGTGCCGGTAGGAGCCTTCCGCCAGCAGCGAATTGGTGTCGGTCGTGCGCGTCTCGAAGCGTCCGGCGGAGAAGCTTGAAATAATGCCGTTGGGGTCAGTCCATTGACCTTCGATCCCCTGGGGCTGTTGCGGCGGGAGCGGGCGCGGGCTGTAGGATGCTGACTGGCAGGCGGCCAGAAGGCCGGCAAGCGCGCCGGTGGCGATAAGTCGATGCAGGTTCATGGCGCAGGCTTCCCTTGATCCGTCACAAATATGATTCCGTCTATGAAACAATGACGCGGCTATGCGCCGAAAGCAAGGCAGACGCGTTCCGGCCGGCCAATCGGGCCGGGCCTGATGCTTGCTTTCGCTTGGCGCTTAGCGGACCAGGACGTTCCGGAACTGCCACGGATCGCTTTCGTCAATGTCTTCGGGGAACAGGCCCGGGCGGCCTTCGAGCGGAGTCCAATCGGTGTAATGTCCTTCGACAGGTCCCAGGTAGGGCATCTGCACTTCCAGGCAGCGCTTGTAGTCGACCTCGTCGGCTTCGACGATCCCGGCGTCGGGATTTTCCAGCGCCCAGACCATGCCGGCGAGCACCGCCGACGTCACCTGTAGGCCGGTTGCGTTCTGGTAGGGAGCGAGCTTGCGGGTTTCCTCGAGCGACAGGCGCGAGCCAAACCAATAGGCATTCTTGTCGTGGCCGTAGAGCAGAACGCCCAGTTCATCGAGGCCGTCGACCAGTTCGTTCTCGTCCAGCACATGCTGCACCGGCTGGGCCGTGCCGCCATTGCCGAACATTTCGTGCAGCGACAGCACCGCGTCATTGGCCGGGTGATAGGCATAATGGCAGGTCGGGCGGTAGCTGACGTCGCCGTTCTTGTCCTTGACCGTGTAGTAGTCGGCAATCGAGATCGACTCGTTGTGGGTGACGAGGAAGCCGTATTGCGGGCCAGGCGTCGGGCACCAGGTGCGCACGCGGGTGTTGGCGCCGGGCTGTTCGAGATAGATTGCCGCCTTGCAGCCCTTCTTGTGCTTCTTGGCGTTCTTCGGCATCCATTTCTCGTGCGTGCCCCAGCCGAGTTCGGCCGGCTGCAGGCCTTCGGAGATGAAGCCTTCGACCGACCAGGTGTTCCAGAACACGTTGAGCGGCTTGGGGGTCTTGGTCAGCTGCGTGTCGCGCTCGGCGATGTGAACGCCCTTCACGCCGACCTTCTTCATCAGCTTCGCCCAGCCTTCGCGGTCATGCTGGTCGGGCTCGTCGAACTTGATGTCGAGGTCATGCGCGAGATTGACCAGCGCCTGCTTGACGAACCAGGAGACCATGCCCGGATTGGCGCCGCATGTGGACACCGCGGTGGTGCCGCCGGGGCTCTTCTTCTTTTCATGGCGCAGGGTTTCGCGCAGGGCATAATTGGTGCGCTCGGAATTCTTCATGGTCTTGTCGAAATAGAAGCCGAGCCACGGCTCGACGACGGTGTCGATATAGAGCACGTCAAGCTTGCGGCAGAGCTTGATCAGATCCACCGAGCCGGTGTCGACCGAGAGATTGACGCAGAAGCCCTGGCCTTCGCCTTCGGTCAGCAGCGGCTTGAGCAGGTCCTTGTAGTTTTCCTTTGTCACATGCGCCTTGATGTGCCGGACGCCGTACTTGGCCAGGATTTCCATGTCGTCTGCGTCGTCACGCGGATCGATGACGACCATGCGGCTCTTGTCGAACTTGAAGTGACGCTCGATCAGCGGCAAGGTGCCGCGACCAATGGAACCGAAACCGATCATCACGATCGGACCGGTGATTTCGCCATAGACCGGAAAATCCTGCTGGGCCATGTTCGTCGCTCCGTATACTCTTTGTCGCAGCCATCTGCGGCGTTAGCGGCGGCGTAAACCACACTTCGCTGTTACAATAAAGCGAAAACGGCTGCGATCACGAGTCCATGGCTTCGAGTTCGTCGATCAATCCCTCGATCATCGACAGGCCCTGGTTCCAGAAGCCGGGGTCGGAGGCATCCAGCCCGAAGGGGGCCAGAAGCTCGGTGTGGTGCTTGGTTCCCCCGGCCTTCAGCATGTCGAAATAGCGCTCGCGGAAGCCCTCCGGGCTGTTCTGGTAGACCGAATAGAGCGAGTTCACAAGGCAATCGCCGAAGGCATAGGCATAGACGTAGAACGGCGAGTGGATGAAGTGCGGGATATAGGCCCAGAAGGTCTCGTAGCCTTCCGACAGCGCCACCGACGGTCCGAGACTCTCCGACTGGACGTCGAGCCAGAGCGCGCCCAGTTGGTCTGACGTCAGCTCGCCCTCGCGCCGCGCGGTGTGAACCCGCCGTTCAAATTCATAGAACGCGATCTGGCGCACCACCGTGTTGATCATGTCCTCCACCTTTTGCGCCAGCATCGCCTTGCGCTCGCGGCGGTCGGTGGTGCGTTCAAGCAACGCACGGAAGGTCAGCATTTCACCGAACACCGAGGCAGTTTCGGCGAGCGTCAGCGGGGTCGACGACATCAGCGCGCCTTGTGCGCCCGCCAGCACCTGGTGCACGCCGTGACCGAGCTCATGCGCCAGCGTCATCACGTCGCGGGGCTTGCCCAGGTAATTGACCAGCACATAGGGATGGACAGAGGGCACGGTGGGGTGGGCGAAAGCGCCCGACATCTTGCCGGGACGGCTCGGCGCATCGATCCAGCGCCGGTCGAAGAACCGGCCGGCGATGTCGGCCATTTCCGGCGCGAAGCCGTGATAGGCGGAAAGCACGGTGTTCTTCGCCTCGTCCCAGGGGATGGTTTCGCTCGGCGCTTCAGGCAAAGGCGCGTTTCGGTCCCAGAATTCGAGCTTTTCAAGGCCAAGCCAACGCGCCTTCATTGCATAATAGCGATGCGACAGCCGCGGGCAGGCTTCGCGCACAGCCTGCGCCAGGGCATCGACCACCGGCCGCTCGACCCTGTTGGCAAGATGTCGGCTGTCGGCGATGTCCTCGAAGCCCCGCCAGCGGTCGGAGATTTCCTTGTCCTTGGCAAGCGTGTTGGTGATCAGGGTGAAAGTGCGCAAGTTCTCCCTGAACGTCGTCGCAAGGGCCTGGCCGGCTTTCTTGCGTTGCGCCCCGTCAGAATGCTGCAGCATGGAAAGGGTGATCTCGAGAGGCAGCACTTCATCATCTATGGTGAATTCGAGGCCAGCCATGGTCTCGTCGAACAACCGGTTCCAGGCCGCATGGCCCGTCATCGATTTTTCATGGAACAATTGCTCGATCCGGTCGTCGAGCTGATAGGGCCGGTCGAGCCGCAGGTCGTGGATCCAGGGAGTGTAATGGGCGGCCCGCGGATCCCGTCCCAGGCTGTCCTCGATGACGGAGTCGTCGATGCGATTGAGCTCCAGAGCAAAGAACAGAAGATGCGCGCTGGTGTCGGTCATCGCACTTTGCACATCGCCATAGAACTTGGCGATCCTGGTGTCGGATGTGTCGGTGAAATAGGCCAGTCCCGCGTAGGATATGATCCGGCCCATGAGCTCTTCAAGCTCTTCATAGGCTTCGATGACTGCGCCAAGGCCCTCGTCGCCCGTGGCCATCGCGGCTTCCTTGATCCGGCCCTTCCAGCGCGCTTCAAACTGTTCGGCGCGGCTCCTTGCTTGAGCGAGATCGGATTTGAATTCGGGCGCATCGGGGGCTGCATAAAGGTCGCCCAGATCCCATCCGGGCAATTCGCCCAATTCGGTATTTGCTCCCTGGGCTGACGCGACTGCATGGACCGGCGCATGGTCCAGAATTGACTTCAGCATGAGGGTGCTCACTTTCAAACAGGTTTGGCTATTGGTCTGACCCAGACAGATAGTACCCATCTGTCTCGAAAAGTCAGCCCACAAGCAATTGATCTGGTGGGGCGATTTGTCCTGAATGACGGAACCACTTGTCAGGATCGCGCCACCGGACCGGATCGGCAAAACAGCTCTCCGGTTTTACTGGCACAGACGATTAAAATGCAAACATTTCTCGAAATCGGATTTTCAGGCTTTGCTGACACTGTCGGGCAATGGCGAAAGCCCCGGCCGTATTCCCTGGAGTGAGGAAACAAGCTCGTGTCCAACCGTATCATGATTGTCGACGATGACCCGGTGCAGCGCCGCCTGCTCAGGGCAGCTGCCGAACGGGCCGGCTATGAGGCCGAACTGTTCGAGGATGGCCGATCGGCGCTGGCGCGTTTGAGCGATACCGGTCCCAAGGTGGATGCGGTCGTGCTCGACTTGATGATGCCGGAAATGGATGGCCTGCAATTGCTGGAGCACATGCAGACTGCCGGCATTTCGGTTCCTGTTGTTGTCCAGACCGGGCAGGGGGGCATCGAGACCGTGGTCAAGGCCATGCGCGCGGGCGCCTTTGACTTTGTCGTCAAACCGGTTTCGCCTGAACGCCTCCTGTCGTCTCTGGCCAAGGCGCTGAAGGCAGCGCGAACCGGACTTGGGCCGAAATTCTCCCGCAAGGGCCCCGGCTTCAAGGATATCGTGGCCGCGAGTCCCGAGATGGAACGGGTCATTTCGCTCGGCCATCGTGCCGCTGCCTCGACGATTCCGGTGGTGCTGGAAGGAGAATCCGGCGTCGGCAAGGAAATGATCGCGCACGCCATCCAGGCGGAGGGCATCCGGCGCAACAAGCCCTTCGTCACCGTCAATTGCGGCGCAATTCCCGAAAATCTCGTTGAGAGCATCCTGTTCGGTCACGAGAAGGGCGCTTTTACCGGCGCGTCCGAGCGTCATGCCGGCAAGTTTTCAGAAGCTGACGGCGGGACCCTGTTTCTCGATGAAGTCGGTGAGCTGCCGCACGAGATCCAGGTCAAGCTTTTGCGCGCGGTGCAGTCCGGCGAGATTGAAACCGTGGGCGCACGGGTGGCGAAGAAGGTGGATGTCCGCCTGATTTCGGCAACCAACAAGGATTTGATCGCGGAGGTCAAAGCCGGCCGATTCCGCGAGGATCTGTACTACCGGCTCAATGTGTTTCCGATCCATGTTCCGGCGCTGCGCAAACGCAAGGAAGACATACCGCAACTGGTGCGCCATTTCACACAGCATTATTCACAGACCATCGGCAGGGGCCGGGTTCGAGGCATTGCACCGGACGCCATGGCGCTGCTGACCGCGCATGACTGGCCGGGAAATATCCGCGAACTGGAAAACGCCATCTACAGGGCCATCGTGTTGTGCGACAGCGATACTTTGACGAGTGGTCTTTTCCCGCAGATTGCCGCCCAGATGCCGGGATACAGTCTCGAGGCGCGGGAAGAGTCGGACCTTTCGCTAAGCACTGCCACGGCGCAGTCAGCGGTGCTGGGCTCGATGGCGTCAGACCTCGCGTCCGGACAGAGTGCCTTTGATCCGCCGGAGATCGCGGAAGCGAAAGTGCCGGCGGGCTTCGGTCTGCCTGCGGTCAACGCAGTGACGCTTGATGGCGAGGTGCGCCCGATTTCCGAGGTCGAAGAAGAGCTGATCCGCTTTGCCTTGTCGTTCTACCGCGGTCAAATGAGTGAAGTCGCGCGCCGTCTCGGCATCGGCCGGTCCACGCTTTACCGCAAGCTCAAGGATTACGCGATCGATCCGGACAATCCCGGACGGGAAGCTGCCTGAGGTTCAAAACGCCAATCTTAAAAAAACCTTTCCGGTTTGACCTGTTTCATTTCTTGTTAAGTGATCATTCACTATAAGGTATCCCGAAGTGACACAGGGAGCCTATTGCCATTGTGTCACCGCATTTGGTCACCAAATGGTGATGAACAGCGGTTTTTCCGGCGTTCGGGGACGACTTTGGCGGCAATGATTACAGGTTCTGGATTGGCACGGTCGACATGGCGCGCTGCCGTGTGCGCGTTGCGCGGGCGCTGCACGGCTGTTTTGTCGTCTCTGATTCGGATCTGCTTGCTTGTCCTGATCGCAACGTCCGCCGGATTGGCAGCCGCATCCAGCGCCTCGGCCGATACCCGCTCTCTGAAACTCTATTACATCCACACCAAGGAAAAGGCCGAGATCGTTTTCAAGCGGAACGGCAAATATGATCAGGCCGGCTTGAAGAAGCTCAATCGGTTCCTGCGCGATTGGCGGCGCAACGAGCCGACCAAGATGGATCCGAGATTGTTCGATCTGGTCTGGGAAGTCTACAAGAAGACGGGTGCGCGGGATTACATCAATGTCGTCTCGGCCTACCGTTCGCCCGCCACCAACGACATGTTGCGCCGGACCCGCGGAGGCCAGGCCAAGAAGAGCCAGCATATGCTGGGCACCGCGATGGACTTCTTCATACCCGGCGTGAAACTTGGCACGCTGCGCGCCACGGCCATGAAGATACAAGGCGGCGGCGTCGGCTATTATCCAAAATCGGGCTCGCCCTTCATCCATCTCGATGTGGCAAGCGTGCGCGCCTGGCCGCGCATGAGTCGGCAGGAGTTGAGCAAGCTTTTCCCGGACGGCAAGACGCTTCATTTGCCGCCAGACGGCAAGCCGCTTCCCGGCTACAACGTTGCGCTGGCTGAATACAAGCGCCGCGGCGGGGCCATCGTGTCGACGAGCAGCGGCGATTCGGACGGCGGCAAGCGCTCGGGTGGCCTTCTGGCTGCGCTCTTCGGCGGTGGTGACGAGGATGAGGTACCAGAGGCAATCGCCTCCGCGCCGACCCCTGCGCCTGCACCGCCCCGGACAGAAGTTGCCGCATTGCCGGGCGTTACGGATGTTCCCGCGGAACCTGCGCCTTCAGTCGAAATCGGATTGGCGCTGCCTGCCCGCGGGCCGGTCCCGGACGCGCGACCAGCGCTTGAGCCTCCCGTCGTGGTGGCCGCACTGGCTCCGCCGGAGCCGGTTCTGCCCGCCGAGGCCGAGGTCAATGCGTTTGCCGCTGCCGCAAGTGCGGATGTCGTCACCACGGAGCCAGAGATCCCACCGTCACCGGAAAACGCAAGTGTCGACCTCGCAAGCATTCGTGCCCCCATTCCCGAACTGCTCGCAGAGCGGGCGGTTGCCTCAAGTCCGGCACCAGTCTCGCAGACGGTGGAGATCGCCGCATTGCCGGTTCCAAACCTGATCAGGTCTCGCATTCTGGCTGAGGCGCAAGCGCCTGAGGAGGTGCTCAAGACAGCGTCGGCAGCCCCGGACTCCGTCGATCCATCCGCAGCCGGGCTGTCTCGGGCTGAATCAAGCTCGGCGTCACCGTCCGGAGAGGCTTTTGTGCCGTTGCCGATTCGCAGGCCCGCAGAGCGCGCCGGAGATGATGGTGCTGCGCTTGCGCCTGAACAGATCGAAGTCGCATCGCTGGCCCCCGCGCGGCGCGGCGTCCGTCCGGCTGCGTCGTCCCAGAGCGCATCCACCTCCCGCAAGGGCGCCCGCCCGACCGCGGCGGAGGTTGCGAACCAGGCCCCGCGTCTGGCGGTCCGCACTGAGCCGAAACTGACCGATACCATGATCTCCAAATGGGCACTGGCGCAGGAGCGCGTGCAGACCATGTCGCCGCCGCCCGGCAAGTCAGGCCAGTTCGTCGTTACCCAGCTGCGCGCTGCGCCGAAGGTGGTTTATGCGAACGCCTTTGCGCCGGACAGCGGCGACCTGCCGCACAACCAGTTCACAGGATCAGCGGTCAACTTCGTCACCGTTGCACGGTTTGACAAATAGTACCCGGGCAAGGCCCCGCGGTTGACCTTTCGCCCACATCGCATCGCGACACCACGGAAAAGGCCGCCCGAGTTGTTCACTTGGGCGGCCTTCTGATTTTTCAGCC
>NZ_JACIYP010000180.1 GCF_014359905.1 Hoeflea sp.
CTCGCGCTGCTGCTGATCCTGGTGGTGGTGATGATCCACTGGTGGGACCGGGAGGGGCTGTCCGACAGCCTGGACGGCCATGTCAGCTTCCTCGACGTGATCTATTTCACGATGATCTCCGTCACCACCACCGGGTTCGGCGATATCGCCCCGGTCACCGACCGTTCCCGCTTCATCGAGGCGGTCATCGTCACCCCGGTGCGCATCGCGGTGATCTTCATCTTCGTTGGCGCGGCCTACAGCTTCGTCATCAGGCGCAGTTGGGAGAAATGGCGGATGGCCCGCATCCAGGATCAATTGGCCGGGCATATCGTGGTGCTCGGCTTCGGCGTCTCCGGCTCGGAGGCGGTGGCCGAGCTGATCGCGCGCGGCACCGATCCGCGCCTGATCGTGGTGATGGATTGCAGCGCGGAGCGGCTGGCGCTGGCCGAAGCGCTGGGCTGCAACGTGATCGAGGCCGACGCGACCCGCGATCAGGCGCTGATCGACGTGCGGATCGCCGAGGCCAAGACCGTGCTGGTCTCCGCCGGGCGGGACGATGCCTCGATCCTGATCGTGCTGACCGTCCGCCATCTGGCGCCCGACGTGCCGATCAGCGTGGTGGTGCGCGCGGTGGACAACGAGCTGCTGGCCCGGCAGGCGGGCGCCGACAACGTCATCAACCCGGTGCGCTTCACCGGGCTGCTGCTGGCCGGCAGCGCGCAGGGCGCGCATCTGGCCGACTATCTCGCCGACCTCGCCTCGGTGACGGGGCGCGTGCAGCTGGTCGAACGGCCGGTGCTGCCCGAGGAGGTGGGCCGGCCGCTGAGCGATCTGGCGACCGGCGGCCACGGGCTGAGGATCTATCGGGGCGGTGCGTCGTGCGGCTTCTGGGAAGAGGCGGCGAGCGCGCTGCGCGAAGGCGACATCGTGGTCGAGATCCGGCCCACGCCGGAAGGCAGCGACGACAGCGCGCCGGGGATCGAGGCCGGCCGGCGGCGCTAGGCTGTCGCGGCATGCGAGAGTCCCGCGCGGAAAAGCGAGGCCAGGACGGTGCACAGAGGCTCTGCGTCGGCTCCCGATGAGGGCGGGTGCTGGAACATTTGCACGGCATATAGCAGCGCACGCTCTGACGGGGCGTCGCATGAATGGGCATTTGTGCCTGACACTGCCCAATGCCGGGCCGAATCGGGTCTGCCGACCCCATCATCGTCATCGACACGGACGAGCCGATCATCAGGGGGAAGCAGGAAACCGGACAGAGCTTCTTATGCGAAAGGTGCGGTCACATGCTGATCGATCAGTATTCGACGGCGTATGGGAAAAGAATCGCACGACCGCCACCACAACCCGCCCTGACAGCCATACGCCAGGCGATACTCCTCGCGCTCGCGCGGCCCGTTCAATGCCCGCACTGTCTCAAGATCTGGGCAATCAAGAATCTGCCAAAGTCGTGCTAGGTTCCGGGGCGTTTGCCGATTCCGATCCCGCCGTCGCTCAAGAGCACCGTGCCAGTCATGTACGCCGAGTCACGGCGCGACGCGAGCAGAGCATAGAGACCGGCGTGATCCTCTGGTTCGGCAATCCTGGCAAGCGGTGTGATCCCTGCAATCAGCCCATCGAGACCTTCAATGTCGTGCATCCGCATCTCAGCCGAGCCCCCCGACACCGTTCCGCTCAGAGGCGTGCGGGTGCCGCCGGGAGCGACCCCGTTGACCCTGATGTCGGGCGCGAGTTCCCACGCGAGCTGACGAATAAGGCCCAGCACCGCATGCTTGGAGGCGACATACGCCACGCCCCCGCCGCCAGTGTAAAAGCTGGAGGTCGATGCAGTGAAGACGATGCTGCCTTTCGTCTTGCGCAATTCATCAATGGCGGCCCGGGCACCCAGAAAATAGCCTTTGACGTTGATGGCGAGAATCTCGTCGAGCGTGGCGGCCAGCCGTTCGGGGTCCATGTCCGCGAGCGCGGCCATGTAGTCCCAGATCCCCACATTGCCAACGAAGACGTCCAGCTTGCCAAAGGCTTTGACGGTACTCGACACCGCCCTCTCGTTATCCGCATAGTTGCGGACATCGCCAGCCATGGCGATGACGGCATCACCATGCCGCGCCGTGACCAGCGCGGCCTGTTCGTCGTCTTTGACCAGAACCCCGACCCTTGCTCCTTCTTCAATATAGCGGGCGACGACTGCCGCACCGATCCCGGTGGCGCCGCCCGTCAGCAGCGCCACCTCTCCTTCAAGCCTTGCAGGCACTCGCTTCTCCCGTCGATCGTCCGTTCAGGCGCCTACTGGTCGAACATCCCCGTGCGGCCTTCCTGCAGATTGACCACGACCGATTTCGTCTGGGTGTAGTGGTTCAGAACTTCGTGGCTGAACTCGCGGCCAAAGCCACTCTGCTTGTACCCGCCCAGCGGCATGTTGGCCTTCAGGTTATAGTAGCGGTTGATCCAGATGGTGCCGGTCTCCAGCCTGCGGGCCATGCGATGGGCGCGGGCGAGATCCTTGGTCCAGATTCCGCCGGCGAGCCCGTAGGTCGTGGCATTGGCCTGCTTCATCATCTCGTCCTCGTCGCTCCAGGTGATGACACTGGTGACGGGACCGAAGATCTCCTCCTGCGCGATGCGCATCGTGTTGTTCACGTTGGTGAAGACCGTCGGCTTGACGAAGTGGCCCGAAGCCAGCTCGGCGCTGTCGGCCCGCGTGCCACCGGTCAGGACGTCGGCACCTTCTTCGGTCGCGAGCTTGAGGTAGCTCTCGACCTTGTCCATCTGCATCCGCGAGGCTTGCGCGCCGAGCTGTGTCGCCATGTCCAGCGGATCGCCCTGACGGATCCCCTCGAGCGCCGCCTTGAACTTGGCGAGAAACTCATCCTGGATCGACTGGTGCAGGAACAGACGCGAGCCTGCGAGGCAAACTTCGCCCTTGTTGAGCACGGTTGACATGGTCGCGCTTTCGACCGCAGCATCGATGTCGGCATCGGCGCAGACGATGTGCGCAGACTTCCCACCCAGCTCAAGCGTCTGCGGGATGATATTGACCGAGGCGTACTGCATGATGCGCCGGGCGGTCGCGACCGAACCGGTGAAGGCCACTTTGACCACATCGGGGTGGGTCACCAGCGCCTCACCCACATCAGCGCCATAGCCCGTGACCACGTTGATCACGCCCGGCGGGAGCAGGTCGGCCATTTCCATGAAGAACTCGATGACCGACAGGCAGACCGTTTCGGCCGGCTTGAGCACAACGGTGTTGCCCGAAGCGAGCGCCGGAGCGATCTTGCAGGCCATCATCAACATGGGAACGTTCCACGGGATGATCTGCGCGCAAACACCCAGCGCCTCGCGATGGACGATGCCGACGGCGTCGGGATAGTCGAATGTCTGGCCGTGCAGGCCGTACGCAGCGCCCGCGAAAAGCTCGAACTGGCTGATCGCCTGCGGCATGTCGAAGTACATCGACTCGCGCATCGGCTTGCCGTTGTTCAGGGTCTCGAACGTCGCATAATCCGAGTGCCGCGCCTTCAGTCGGCGGGCGATTTCGATCAGGATCTCCTGGCGCTCGCTGGCCAGCGACTGCGACCACTTCGGAAACGCCGCCTTGGCGGCAGCCACGGCGCGTTCGATATCCTTGGCGTTTCCGGCCTGGATTTTGGTCAGCACCTGCCCATTCGCAGGATTGATCAAGTCGATGGTTTTGCCGCTGTCGCCCGACACCCATTCGCCGCCGATATAGTGCCCGTATTCCGGCTTGACGCCGAAGTCGTTCGCCGTTTTCAATTGCGTTGCCATTTGGGTTCTCCTCTCAAGGTTTCAATCTACTTCGATCATCAGGTCGCCCAAAGGGTAAAGGCGGCAAGCGAGCACGTATCCGGCCGCCCGGTCTTCCGGCGAAATCTTCTCGGCGCTCATCTTGCCGGTCCGGTACTGGCCTTCCACCACCCGCACGCGGCAAAATCCGCAGCCCCCTCCTCGACAGCCGACCCCGATGTCATCGAAGCCACAGCGCTCCATCGCGATCAGTACCCGCTCGTCCTCCGGGCAGGCAAACTCGTTCCCGCCCACGATGCTGATACGGTGTACTGCTGCAGACATCCGATCAGCCGCCCTGTCGCTCGGCCGCAGCCTTGGCCGCAAAACTCTTCCCGCCCACCGCATAATGGGCAGGCTGCATCTCGCGCAGGATCACGCGAACGGATTCGCGCGGTGCGGCGATGGCCTCGATGGCTGCATTCGTCAGCGCCTCGATGAGCCGCTCCTTCGCTTCCGGCGAGCGGCCCTCGAGCAGATTGACTTCGATAATCGGCATTTACGCTTCCACCTGAAACATGACCGACCCGAGATCCTGCACCGTCGCCCGCACCGTCTGGCCAATGGCGAGGTTCGGAGCGGCGGTGATCCCTCCGGCCATGACGATGGCCCCGGCTTCGATCTGCTCGCCCGCTTCGGCCACAAGCCTGGCGGCCGCCACCAGCGAGCGGAGCGGATGCCCGAGAATTGCCGCGGTCGAGCCCACCTGAACGACCTGGCCGTCAATCTCCAGGATGACGCCGAGGTTGGAGAAGTCGCTCCTCGGATCGTTCCACGATCCGATCACGAGACCCGATGAGGACGTATTGTCCGCCACGACATCTTCCAGCGCGAACTTGAAGTTCTCGAACCGGCTGTCGATGATCTCCATCGCCGGAGCGATCGCCTCGACCGCCGCAAGCGCCGCGGCCCCCGTGACCCTGCCGGAGAGCGGCGCCTTCATCAGGAACGCGATTTCGGGCTCGACCCTCGGATGGACATATTTTGCGCGCGAAAGAGCAGAGCCTTCCTCGACCAGCATGGCGTCGGTCAGCCGCCCCCATGCGGCTTCGTCGACGCCGACCTGCTGCATCTTGGCGCGGCTCGTCAGCCCCATCTTTACGCCGATCCGCCGCTCCCCCCGCGCAAGCCGCCGATCGACGGACAACTTCTGCACTTCATAGGCTTCCGCGACCGTGAAGGCAGGGTCTTTCGGCGTGATCTGCGGGGTCGCCTCCGCCTCGCGAGCTGCGGTGTCGAGCGTTTCGGCGTAACGCGTCAGACGGTCCATATCAGTTCGCCTCTGCCTTGGCCTTGACCAGATCGAGCGCGACGTCGACAATCATGTCCTCCTGGCCGCCGACCATGCGGCGCTTGCCCAGCTCCACCAGGATCTCGCGAGTATCGAGTCCGTATTGCTGCGACGCTTTCTCGGCGTGGCGCAGAAAGCTCGAATAAACCCCGGCATAGCCAAGGCTCAACGTCTCCCTGTCGACCCGCACCGGACGATCCTGAAGCGGCCGGATGATATCGTCAGCCGCATCCATCAGCGCCATCACGTCGCAGCCATGCTTCCAGCCCTTGCGATTCGCTGCGGCGATGAACACTTCGAGCGGCGCATTGCCCGCGCCCGCGCCCATGCCCGCCAGACTGGCATCGATCCGCACCGCGCCGGCCTGAGCCGCCACGATCGAGTTGGCGACTCCGAGCGACAGGTTGTGATGCGCGTGGATGCCCCGCTGTGTCTCGGGCTTGAGAACGCGGTCGTAGGCCTGCAACCGCGCGGTCACCCCATCCATGTCGAGCGCGCCGCCGCTGTCGGTGACGTACACGCAGTGCGCACCGTAGCTTTCCATCAGCAGCGCCTGCTGCGCCAGCGCATCGGCCTCGATCATGTGGCTCATCATCAGAAAGCCCGACACGTCCATGCCAAGGTCGCGGGCGATGCCGATGTGCTGCTTGGCCACATCCGCTTCGGTGCAATGCGTCGCCACGCGGACCGAGCGCACGCCCATCGCATAGGCGCGACGCAGTTCCTCGACCGTGCCGATGCCCGGCACCAGCAAAGTGGTGAGCACGGCGTTTTCGATCACGTCGGCCGCGGCTTCGATCCACTCCCAGTCGGTATGGGCGCCGAAACCGTAATTGAACGACGTGCCGTTGAGCCCATCCCCGTGCGACACTTCGATCGCATCGACTCCGGCATCGTCCAGCGCCTTGGCGATCGTGCGGACGCTATCGGTGCCGTACATATGCAGGATCGCGTGCATCCCGTCGCGCAGAGTCACGTCCTGGATGTAGAGCCGGTCGGTTTGCGGATTGAACGTCATGCGGCAACCTTTTCCATGCGCATCTGAGCCAGTCTCTCGCCGGCGGCCTTCGCGGCTGCCGTCATAATATCGAGGTTGCCCGAATATTTGGGCAGGTAGTCTCCCGCGCCCTCGACTTCGAGGAATACGCTCGTCTTGAGACCTTCGAACTCTCCGTAGCCCGGGATCTTGAGCGGACGGTTGGAGCCGTAGCGTTCGAACTGAACCTCCTGCTTGAGGCGGTAGCCCGGAACATAGGACTGCACGCTGGCGATCATCTCTTCGATCGAGGCGCGCACCTTTTCCTCATCGACGATGTCGGTCAGCGTGAAGATCGTGTCGCGCATGATCATCGGCGGTTCGGCCGGATTGAGAATGATGATCGCGCGCCCTCGCCCGGCGCCACCGACCTCCTCGATCGCCTTGGCCGTGGTGCGGGTGAACTCGTCGATGTTGGCACGCGTGCCCGGACCGGCCGATCGCGACGACACCGAGGCGACGATCTCGGCATAGTGCACCGGCGCGACGCGGGACACCGCAGCGACGATCGGGATCGTCGCCTGCCCGCCGCAGGTCACCATGTTGATGTTGCGAACGGCCGGATCGACCGTCGCGTTGACCGGCGGCACGACGAACGGACCGATCGCCGCAGGGGTCAGGTCCACCACCAGCTTGCCGTCGCTTTGCAGCACCTCGTCATGGGCCTTGTGCGCGTAGGCCGAGGTAGCATCGAACACCAGCCCGATCTCGGCATATTCCGGCAGTTTGCGCAGCCCGTCGATCCCCTCGTGCGTGGTCGTCACGCCGCGCTCACGCGCCATCGCCAGCCCTTCCGACGCCGGATCGATCCCCACCACCGCGACAAGTTCGAGCGTGTCCGAACCCTTGAGGAGCTTGATCATCAGGTCGGTGCCGATATTGCCGGAACCGATAATCGCACACTTCATCTTGGCCACTTGACCAGCCTCCCTCGAATTTCAGCCGGCTTCCGAGGCGAAGGCCGCCCGGACGGTTCCGACACCGTTGATACGCGCCTCGACCACGTCGCCGCGAGACACTCCGGCCATTGGCCCGAGCGCGCCCGACAGAATGACATCGCCTTCGAGCAAGGGCCGGCCCGCTTTTGCCATCACCCTCGCCAGCCACAGCGACGCAGTGATCGGACTGCCGAGGCAGGCGATCCCCGCCCCGACCGAAATGGGTTCGCCCTTCACTTCCATGACCATGCCGCAACTGCGCAGATCAAGTCCGTCGAGCTTGCGTGGGACCGCGCCCAGAACGAACAACCCGCTCGACGCGTTGTCGGCAATCGTGTCCCAGATCTTGATGTCCCAGTTGGCCACCCGGCTGTCGACGATCTCGATCGCCGGAACGACGTATTCGACAGCCCGGATCATCTCGGCGGTGGTGAGATCAGGATAGGGCAGATCACGGCCGACGACGATCGCGATCTCCGCCTCGACCTTCGGTTGAATGACCCGGTCGAGCGACACGGGAATGCCCTCAGCGACGTCCATGTCTGCAAACAGCATCCCGTAATCGGGCTGATCGACCCCCAGCTGGCGCTGAACGGCAAGCGAGGTCAAACCGATCTTGCGGCCCACCAGACGGCGCCCACTGGCCAGATAATGGTCGGTGTTGACCTCCTGAACGGCATAGGCTGCCGCGATCCCGCCGGCAGATATCTGCTCGCGGATGGCGCCCACCGGCGTGCCGGTTGCTGCTGCCTCGCGCAGGGCGCGAGCCGCGCTCTCGATGACCTCGTGATCGATGGAATGATCCTCCGCCATGATCTTACAGTTTCACACAGATGTTCGTGAGTTCGGTGTAAAATTCGAGACTG
>NZ_JACIYP010000181.1 GCF_014359905.1 Hoeflea sp.
TTCTTACCTGGAGACCACCCATGACCCCACCTTCCCATCTGGCCTTCGTTCCGTTCATCAGCGTCGAAAACATGATGCGGCTGGTGCATTCCATCGGCGTCGAAACCGTGCTCAAGGAACTGGCCGACGCGATCGAGCATGATTTCACCCGCTGGCAACTGTTCGACAAGAGCCCTCGGTTCGGCTGCCACTCGGAGACAGGGGTGATCGAGCTGATGCCGACCTCGGACGGCGAGTTTTTCGGCTTCAAATATGTCAATGGCCATCCGACCAACACCAGGCAGGGCCTGCAGACTGTCACCGCCTTCGGCCTGCTTGCCAATGTCGCATCGGGCTATCCGGTGCTGCTGTCGGAAATGACGGTGCTCACCGCGCTCAGAACCGCGGCCACTTCGGCGATGGCGGCGCGGCATCTCGCGCCAAAGAATGCGCGCGTGATGGCGATCATCGGCAATGGCGCCCAGTCCGAATTCCAGGCGATGGCCTTCAAGGCGGTCGTCGGCATCGAGGAAGTGCGGCTCTATGACATCGACGCCGCGGCAACGGCAAAATGCGCCCGCAATCTGGCCGGCTCGGGGCTGAAGGTCACGGCCTGCCGCTCCTCGCAGGAAGCCATGGAGGGCGCTCAGATCGTTACCACCTGCACCGCCGACAAGCAGTTCGCGACGATTCTGACCGACAACATGATCGGCGACGGCATCCACATCAACGCGATCGGCGGCGATTGCCCCGGCAAGACCGAGCTGCACCGCGATATTCTCTCAAGAGCCGAGATCTTCGTCGAATATCCGCCACAGACCCGCATCGAGGGCGAAATCCAGCAGATGCCGGCCGATCATCCGGTGACCGAGCTGTGGCAGGTGATCACCGGTGAGGCGAAAGGCCGGACATCAGACGCGCAGATCACCCTGTTCGACGGCGTGGGCTTCGCCATCGAGGATTTCTCTGCGCTCAAATATGTGCATGAGCGGGCGCTCAAGACCGGGCATTTCATCCAGCTCGACATGATCGCCGATCCGGACGATCCGCGCGATCTGTTCGGCATGCTGGCGCGTGCGGTCGAGCCGGCCTGAGCCGGAGCGACCCGACGGTCTTGGCGAAGCGGCCGGCAGCGGTTAAAGCAGCGGCATGGATCAGACAGAACAAGACACCCCGCCCATCCGCCTGCTTGTCGACGCCGACGCCTGCCCGGTGCGCGAGGAATGCGTCAAGGTGGCGCTGCGCCATGGCGTGCGCGTCACCTTCGTCTCCAACAGCTTTTTCCGCATCGAGGCCGATCCGCTGGTCGAGCGGGAAATCGTGCCGGGCAATTTCGACGCCGCCGATGACCGGATCGTCGAACATGTCACCCGGCGCGCGGTGGTGGTGACCGCCGATATCCTTCTGGCCGAACGCTGCCTGAAAGCCGAGGCCGCCGCGGTGATGAGCCATACCGGCAAGCCCTTCACCCCCGATTCCATCGGCATGGCGGTGGCGACGCGGTCGATCATGGCGGATCTGAGAGCCGGCGGCGCCCAGGTCGGCGGCCCGGCTCCGTTTTCGCGCCAGGACCGTTCGCGCTTTCTCTCGGCGCTCGATCTGGCGCTGGTGCGGCTGAAGCGCCACGGCTGACCGGTACGTCTCAGCCTGATTTTCACCTGGTACGGGGCAATCGGCCTTGCTTTCTGTTTTATCTGGACAATCCGCGCCTCGCGCGGTCAATTGGTGCAAAGTCTGATCGGGGGATACGCACCATGGCCTATGTGGACATGCTCAAGACATTTGTGCGCGTGTACGAGCTGGGCAGCATGTCGGCGGCCGCGCGCGACCTGCGGGTCTCGGCCGCGGTCTCCTCAAGCCGCATTTCCGATCTTGAAAAGAGCCTCGGTGTGCGGCTGTTCAACCGCACCACGCGCAGCCTGCGCGCCACGGCCCATGGCGAATTGTTCTACAAGGGCGCCATCAAGATCCTCGACACCATCCGCGAGGTCGAAGGCGGGATCGCCGAAATCACCGCGCACCCCAAGGGCACGCTGTTCATATCCGCGCCGCTGGCGCTCGGCAAAAAGCTGGTGGCGCCGCTGATCCCGGGCTTCAAGACCGAGTATCCGGATATCAGCGTGCGGCTCAGGCTGTCCGACCGCAAGGTCGACATTGCCCAGGAGGGGCTCGACGCGGCCTTCGTGCTCGGGCCGCTGCCGGATTCCGATATGCGGGTCCGGGCGATCCACGAGTTCGCGCGCGTGCTGGTGGCTTCTCCCGGCTACATCAAGAAGCATGGCATGCCCGAGACCGGTGACGCGATCATCGCCAAGGCGCACAAATGCCTGCTGCTGCGCTATCCCGGCGCCACCGAGTTTTACTGGAACCTGTTTGTCGATGGCGAGATCCGCAGCTTTCATCCCGAAGGCTCGCTCGAGAGCGATGATGGCGATGTGCTCACCGCCTGGGCGCTGGCCGGATGCGGCATCGTCAACAAGACCCGCTACGATGTCGCAAACCAACTGGACGCGGGCACGCTGGTGGAGGTGGCAAGCGCCACGCCGCCGACGCCGCAACCGTTTTCCTGCCTTTATCCGCACAAAAGGCTGCAGGACCCGAAGGTCAAACTGTTCATCGATCACGTGATCAAGGGCGTGCGCGCCGAGATAGAGCGGGTGGCGGCTTCAACATCTTCCGGAAAAATTTGAAACCGGAACCCATTTTCTTGCCATACTATGATCTGAATTCCGGACGCTCTGGTCCGGCCCGATCATGCCAGGAGCCCGATGATGAGTGAACACATGCTGCCACAGCTCCCCGGTTTTGCGCGCAATGGCGTCAACCTCGCTTCCGCGGGGCTTGGCGCCAAGGGTGTCTTTGCCACCGACGAGTTCTTCGCGCCGCTCGAGCGCATGCTCGCCGACCAGCCCGCCGTGTTCATCGAGGACAAGTACGACGACAACGGCAAGTGGATGGACGGCTGGGAAAGCCGCCGCAAGCGGGTTCTAGGCCATGATTTCGCGGTCATCCGGCTCGCAACCGCCGGCCGGATCGACGGCTTCGACATCGACACCGCGCATTTCACCGGCAATTACCCGCCGGCCGCCCGCATCGAGGCCTGCAATGTGACGGGCGACCCGGATGACACAACCGTCTGGACCGAGGTGCTTGCGACATCGCCGCTGGGGCCAAGCGCGCACCACTATCTCGCCTCGCAGTCGTCGGAGATCTTCACCCATGTGCGGCTGCACATCTATCCCGACGGCGGCGTGGCGCGGCTTCGCGTCTACGGCCAGCCCTTCCTCGACCGCGCGCGGGTGGGCGGCGGGGAGATCGAGCTCTCGGCCTCGCTCAACGGCGGACGCATCATCGGTTTCTCGGATGCCCATTACGGCGCCTACCACCGGCTGCTGGCGCCGGGCCGCGGGCTCAACATGGGTGACGGCTGGGAAACCAGCCGCAGACGGGTTCCGGGCAATGAATGGATCGTCATCGCGCTCGGCGCACGCGGCGTCCTTTCGCGGGCAATCGTCGACACAGCCTATTACAAGGGCAATTTTCCCGACAGCTGCTCGATCCAGGCCGCCGACATGAGCGAATTCGGAACCGACGCGGGCGATGCGCTCATCACCGCCTCGATGTTCTGGCCGGACCTGATCGTGCAGCAGAAGCTGCAAGCCGATCATGTCCACGATCTGTCCGCCCAACTGATCGATCTGGGCCCGGTCACCCATGTGCGGCTCAACATCTTTCCCGACGGAGGCATCAGCCGCCTGAAACTCTCCGGACGCCTCGCCTGAGGCGCAAACACCGGGAGGCATGGCACAGGTCTTGCATCTGAGGGACAGGGACTGACGCAGCGATCGGGCCGGCCGCGGGGCACGCTCGATCGGTGAAGTCGACACTGACCGGCAGTTCAGCCGGTTCGCGGCAATGGGGGGCGGCGGACCGGCGCGACAAGCGCCCCTGAGGGAAGAAGACCATGGCCGACATATCCTTGGGAACCGCGGAGCAATTGCGGGACCCGAACTACACGCCGCCGCTCGCCAAGGCGGTCCCGCTCGGGATCCAGCACGTTCTGGCGATGTTTGTCTCCAACGTCACGCCCGCGATCATCGTCGCGGGCGCCGCCGGCATCGGCTTCGGCTCGGATCAGGGGGCGCTCGGCTTTCCCGACATGACCTACATGATCCAGATGTCGCTGCTGTTCGCCGGCGTCGCCACGCTGTTCCAGACCATCGGCATGGGGCCGGTCGGGGCGCGGCTGCCGATCGTGCAGGGCACCAGCTTCGCCTTCGTGCCGATCATGATCCCGGCGGTAGCGGGGCTCGGGGCCGCCGGCCTCGCAGGGCTGATGACCGGGGTGATGATCGGCGGCATGTTCCACTTCTGCCTGGGCTTCATCGTCGGCCGCATCCGCTACGCGCTGCCGCCTCTGGTCACCGGGCTGATCGTGCTGATGATCGGGCTGGCGCTGGTCAAGGTCGGCGTGCAATACGCCGCCGGCGGCGTGCCGCTGATGGGCAAGCCGGAATTCGGCAGCCTGGCGATGTGGACCCCCGCCCTGGTGGTGATCGTCGTCACCCTGGCCGTCAAGTTCTTCACCCGCGGCTTCGCGGCGGTGGCGGCGGTGCTGATCGGAATCCTCGCGGGCTATGCGGTGGCGCTGATGATGGGCCAGGTGAGCTTCACCAGCTTCGAACGCGCCGGCTATTTCTCGCTGCCGATCCCGTTCAAATGGGGCTTCGAGTTCAACATCGCCATCATCATCGGCATGTGCTTCATGGCCATCGTCTCGGCGATCGAGACCGTGGGCGACACCTCCGGCATCACCAAGGGCGGCGCCGGCCGCGAGGCGACCGACAAGGAGATCGAGGGCGCGACCTTCGCCGACGGTCTCGGCACGGCGGTGGCCGGCGTGTTCGGCGGCCTGCCCAACACTTCGTTCTCGCAGAATGTCGGGCTGATCGCCATGACCGGCGTAATGAGCCGCCATGTGGTGACCATCGGGGCGCTGTTCCTGATCGTCTGCGGCTTCGTGCCCAAGATCGGCGCGCTGATCAACACCGTGCCGATCAACGTGCTCGGCGGCGGCGTCATCGTCATGTTCGGCATGGTCTGCGCGGCGGGCGTCAACATGCTCTCGGAGGTCAACTGGAACCGCCGCAACATGGTGATCTTCGCCACGGCGCTGTCGATCAGCCTCGGCCTGCAACTGGTGCCCGAAGCCTTGCAGCATCTGGGCAAGACCGCGCAGATCCTGCTGACCAGCGGGTTGCTGCCCGCGGCCGTGATCGCCATCGGGCTCAACCTGGCGCTGCCGGAAGATCTCGACGACTGAGACTGGCGCAAACGCCGGAACCCGGGCCCCCGGTTCGCGCCGGGGGCTTGTTGCTGAGAGAACCCCTTGACCTCAGACGGCCGCCTGCGCCGCCAGCCGGATGGCCGAGATGTTCTCGGCCCAGTCCTCTTCGCCCGCGCCGTTGAACACCGCCGAGCCCGCGACCAGCACGTCGGCGCCGGCGGCGGTCACCAGCGGCGCGGTGGCGGGCGTGACGCCGCCATCGATCTCGATGTGGATCGGCCGGTCTCCGATCATCCTCTTCACCCGCGCCACCTTGTCGACCACCGCCGGGATGAAGGCCTGGCCGCCGAAGCCCGGGTTGACCGTCATCAGCAGGATCAGGTCGAGCCGGTCGAGCACATATTCGATCACGCTTTCATGGGTCGACGGATTGAGCGAGACGCCGGCCTTCTTGCCCAGCGCCCGGATCGCCTGCAGCGAGCGGTCGAGATGGGTGGTGGCCTCGGCATGCACGGTGATGATGTCGCAGCCGGCCTCGGCGAAGGCCTCGAGATAGGGATCGCAGGGCTCGATCATCAGATGGCAGTCGAACACGGCCGTGGTGCGCGGCCGCACCGCCTTGACGATGCCCGGCCCGAAGGTGATGTTGGGGACGAAATGGCCGTCCATGACGTCGAGATGGATCCAGTCGGCGCCGGCGCGCACGATACCCTCGATGTCATCGCCAAGGCGCGAGAAATCGGCGGACAGGATGGACGGGGCGATCAGCACGGGACGGGTCATCATGGGTTCCTCGCGTTTGGGGCCGGCGGCCCTTGTTCTTGCGCGTTCGTTTGCCCGAACAGCCGTGCCGCGGTCAAGCCGGCGCAAGCGCGCAGCTGTGCAAAGCCTTCCATAGTCCCGCCTCGCGGCTTGCCAGACCCGGGACCCGACGGGCAGTGTCGGGACAAATGACAGGAGCCCCCGAATGACCCGACCGCCGATCAGCCAGTCCATCGTGTTCACCTATACCGACGATCTCGAGCGCGGGTCGCGCTTCCTGCGCGAGGTGATGGAGCTCGACTTCGTCGTCGACCAGGGCGCCTGCCACATCTACCGGCTGACGCCGCTCAGCTTTATCGGCATCTGCAACCTGCCCGACCGGCCGCGCGGCACCGCGGGCGTGACGCTGACCATCGTCTCGCCCGATGTCGATGGCTGGCGCGATTTCCTCGAGGCCAAGGGCGTCGAATATGTCAGCGGGCCGGCGCACAGCGCAGAGTTCGGCGTCTATTCGTCGCTGTTTCACTCGCCCGACGGCTACCGCGTCGAGATCCAGAGTTTCGATGATCCGGAATGGGACACCAGGATCGTCCCGGTCTGATCAGAACCGGATCGGCTCGCGGGTCATCTCCAGGTGCAGCTTCTCGCCGCTCCAGGGATTGGCCTCGCAGACCGCCTCGTCGAGCTCGACGCCCAGGCCAGGCTCGCTTGAGGGGATGACGTAGCCGTCGTCCCATTCGATCTTCTTCTTGAGCACCTCGGCGTGGAAACCGTCCCAGGTCTTGATCGACTCCAGCACCAGGAAATTGGGCAGCGTCGCCGCAAGCTGGATGTTGGCGGCGGCGACCAGCGGGCCGCAATAGCAGTGCGGCGCGATCTGGATTCCGAAGGCCTCGGCCATGCCGGCGATCTTCTTGGTTTCGAGCAGCCCGCCGGAGCGGCCGAGATTGGGCTGCAGGATGCTGGCCGCGCGGGCTTCGATGACGCGGGCAAACTCGTGCTTGGTGACCAGCCGCTCGCCTGTGGCGACGGGGATCGAGGTGGCGCGCGCCACCTCGGCCATGGCGGCGATCTGGTCCGGCGGCACCGGCTCCTCGAACCACAGCGGGTCGGCGGCCTCGATGGCGCGGGCCATGCGGATGGCGCCGCTCGCGGTGAACTGGCCGTGGGTGCCGAACAGGATATCGGCGCGGGTGCCGACAGCCTCGCGCACCGCGCGGACCATGCGGGCGGAGAGATCGATGTCAGTCAGGAGCGGCTGGTGCCCGCCCTGCACCCGGTAGGGCCCGGCCGGATCGAACTTGACGGCGGTGAAGCCCTGGCGCACCGCCTCGGCGGCGGCGGCGGCGGCGAGATCGGGATCGTTGTAGACATTGACGGGGCTGTCGGTCGCTATCGGATCGGCGCTGCCGGTGGCCGGATAGAGATAGGTGTAGGAGCGAAGCCCTTCGTGCACCCGCCCGCCAAGCAGCTTGTGCACCGGCTGGCCGGCTTCCTTGCCGATGATGTCCCAGCAGGCCATCTCCAGCGCCGAGCAGCAGGCCATCATGGTCATGTCCGGGCGCTGCGAGAAGCCCGACGAATAGCAGAGCCTGAAAAAGGTCTCGATGTCGTGCGGGTCGCGGCCGACGAGATAGCGCGCCGCCACATCCTCCATCAGCCTGGCGGTCAGATGCGGGTCGAACGCCGCATCATAGGCCTCGCCATAGCCGACCACGCCGCCATCCGTCGTCAGCTTGACGAACAGGAAGTAGCGGCCGCCGGCCTGCGGCGGAGGGTTGGCGACCACAAAGGTCCGGACATCGGTGATTTTCATGGGGCACTCCGGATATTCCTCAATCGGGCGCAATCGAT
>NZ_JACIYP010000182.1 GCF_014359905.1 Hoeflea sp.
GCCGACGCCGATCAGGAAGATCCTCCTGGCCCGGATAATCGCCTGTATGAAGGCCTCGATCTGCGCCTCGTCGAGACGGCCGGCCACGCGGCTCAATTCTTCGACGGCCCGCGAGAAGGCATTCGCTATCGTGTCCATGGAGGTCTCCTGTCTATCCTCGTGCGCCGGTGAAGGCGGCAGTCAGCGCCCGCGCGACGATGCGGCGGACGAAAAAGTTGAAGGTCATGAAGAGGAGCAGAAGGCCACCCCAGATCATCTTCTTGGCGTAGGGGGAAAAGCCTTCGATCGTGAAGGCATTCTCGACCGCCTGGAGAAGAAGCACGGCGGCGAGCACGTTCAGCAGACGCCCGCGCCCGCCATAGGGGTCCATTCCCGAGAGCACCGCCACGAGGATCGCCTGCAGCAGGAAGGTGTCGCCGAAGCCCACTTTCATGGAGTTGAAACGGGCCAGCATCACCAGCCCGGCACAGCCTGCAAGCAGGCCGCTCAGCGCATAGGAGATGATCAGCGAACGGCCGATCGGCAGGCCGGTGAACAGGGCCGCCACCTTGTTCTCGCCGTAGAGGAAGATGCTCTTGCCGAAAATCGAGCGGCGGACGTAGAACGAGAGGCCTACGAACAGAACGATGAGGACAAGGAAGGACATGGGCACCACTCCGATCTTTGCCCCCAGCGCGGAGACGAAGACGGCGGGCATGCCGGTGAGCCCGACTCCTCCCGTCAATCCCGAGCCCAGGCCGAACCACAACAGCATGGTGCTGAGTGTCGCAACCAGCGGCGGGACCCCGAAACGGACGATGACGAGACCGTTGAGCGCCCCCATCGCCGTGGCGGAAAGGAGGGCTGCGGCGCAGGCGAGGGCGATGGCTCCGCCAGCTCCGGCAGCATCAACGATTACGGGGTTGGTCATGATTTCCGCGGCGAAGATGCTCGACAGGTTGGCGACCGCGATGATCGACAGATCGATGCCTCCGGAGGCCATCGCGAGCGCCATCGCCAGCGAGAAGAGTGCGAACTCGGGCACCTGCTCCAGCACGGAGACGAGATTGGTCTGGTTGAAGAACGAGCCTCCGAGCCGCAGGGCGATCAGCAGCACCACCACGACGATCATGGCGTAAAGCACGAATTCGGCCAGCAGCTCTTCGTTAAGCCGCGCCTGAAGCCGCACGAAGCGCGATCTGTTCCGGTCCGGACTGGAAGTCGATGCCATTGTGCCGCTCCCTAGATGCTCTCGAAGTTGAGCAGCCGCTCGTTGCGCTTGCGGGCCCGGTAGTGCGAGATCGAGGCGATCGTGACCATCGCCAGGCCGATGAAGAACCTGTTCCACGAGGCCGACAGCCCCAGGGTGACAAGCGTGTTGTTGAGAAGCGTGATCAGTGTCATGCCGAGAACGACGCCGGCGACCGAGCCGGTGCCGCCCGTGAGCTTGGCCCCGCCGATGACCACGGCCGCGAGCACGAGAAGCTCGCTGCCCACGAGCGAGACCGGGTTCACCAGGCGGATGTCGGACACCATCATCAGCCCCATGAGCCCTGCCAGGGCGCCGGCATAGCCATAGACGATGACATTGACATTTAGCACGCGTACGCCCGAGCGCACGGCGCCGATCGGATTGGACCCCAGCGCATAGCCCGCCCGGCCGATGCTGGTCCGGTTGAGAATGTACCAGGTGAGCGCAATGACGATCACCAGCGGGATCACGAAGACGGAAAGCCCGATATAGCCTGCCCCCAGCGGCACCTCGAACAGCACGTCCGTGCCGAAGGCGCGCAGAGAGGCGGGCATGAAACCCGCCGTGATCGGCCGGGCGCCGAGAAACACCATCAGGATGCCCTGCAGCACGCCCTGCATGGCGAGCGTGGTGATCAATGTGGGCAGCGAAAACAGATAGATGATCAGCCCGTTGACGAGTCCGACACAGGCTCCGAGTCCGATCGACACGACCAGCGCGAAGGCGAGGCTGTCGATTCCCAGCGCATTCGACAGTGCGGTCGCAACCCAGGCGGAGAGGATGGCGTTCGCCAGGAACGACACGTCGATCCCGCCGGTGACCATCACCACCAGCACGCCCAGCGCGACGATCGTCCAGGCGGCGCCGCTGCGCACGAGATCGAACAGGGAGGCCAGCGAGAGAAAATCCGGCGAACGGAGGGCGACGATCGCCACATAGAGAAGCACCAGCAGAGCCAGCAGGCGAAAGCTCTCCTGACTTCCTGTGCCGAAGAGCCCGCGGATGGTCGTCAGGAGACTGTGGCTGGGGTGATCCTCATCGAGTTTTGCATCAACCGGCATTTTCAGATCCCGAAGCCAAAGCGGCGCACCTTGCGACCGGTGCGAAGGACCCCTCCACGATGAGCGCCCGCACACCCGCTTGTCCGTCACGAAACAGGAATTGCAGCTCCGCCTCATTGACGTCCGTCAACAGGTGGGAGCCGATGCAGCCCGATCGTCCGGACTGGGACGTCGACCGTTTGCGCAGCAGGGCTCTCAGCAAGCTGGAACCGATGTCCAGGAGTACAATTCCGGCAGGAAGTGGGGCAATTGCGCACAGTATCGAATTCATGTGCCACGCCTGATCATCGTGGCTTCCTCAACGGAACTGCTGGCGATGGCAGAAAAGGGAAGGCCGGCTCCATTCCCTTTCGGCTAGAGGTTGCGACCTCCCCAGCGGAACGCCATTCCATCAGCGCTCATCAATCGTGCCATTGAGCCACATCAATGCAGGCGTTGCTTCCGCTTGAGACAAAACATGGGGTCTGCGTGCGGGCCAGGGATGACCTTGCCGGCATGAATCCAAGGCGTTTCCGGCAACTGCGATTTGAGCATCGGTGGACAACCAATGAAAAGGGCACATCGGCTGGATGATAGTGGCAGGAGACCTGGCCATGGTCCCATTGCGGATTATTGGTGTCTGCCGCCAGACGCGCTTTACGCGTTGCTGGAGAGCAACCCCAACGGGCTGGCGAAGCCGGAAGCCGCGCGGCGGCTTGCTTGGTCCGGGCCCAACACGCTTTCCGGGAGCGCCAGTCATTTCAAGCTCGGAATCCTGCTGTCCCAGTTTCGAAGTCCACTGGTGCTCATTCTGGTTTTCGCGGCGATGGTGTCGTTGCTCGTCGGCGACTACAGCGACGGCTTGATCATCGGCTTCATCGTGCTCGGCAGCGGCTTGCTGAGTTTCTACCAGGAGTATCGCGCCACTGCGGCCGTCGACGCATTGCGCTCGCGGGTTTCCCAGCAGGCAATCGTCATCCGTGACGGAGCCCGGTGCACCATCCCGGCAAGCGAAATTGTGCCCGGCGACATTTTTGAGCTGAAAGCCGGTGATCTTGTTCCTGCGGATTCGGTTCTGATCGAGGCCAGGGAACTGCATGTCGTGCAGTCGGCGCTCACGGGCGAGTCGTTCCCGGTGCAGAAGAGCCCGCAGACATCGGCGGCGCAGGCAGGGCTCTCTGAACGCCTCAACGTCCTGTTTATGGGATCGTCGATCCGCAGCGGTACCGCGCGCGCCATTGCCGTGGTCACCGGCCGCGGGACCGAATTCGGTGCCATCGCCGGCGAACTGGAGCGGGAAGAAGGTGAGACCGCTTTCTCGCAAGGAATAAGACGTTTCGGCTACCTCATGTCGCAAGCCATGTTTGCCATCGTGTTGGTCGTCTTCGCAGTCAACATCGCGCTCGACCGCCATCTTCTCGACAGCCTGATGTTTTCGGTGGCGCTGGCCGTGGGCCTTACGCCGCAATTGCTGCCGGCGATCATCAGCGTCACGCTTTCGAGCGGCGCACGGCGGATGGCAGCGCAAGGCGTGATCGTCAAACGCCTCGCTTCGATCGAGAATCTCGGCAGCATGGATGTCCTGTGCACAGACAAGACGGGGACGATATCGCTTGGTGTGGTCAAGCTGACGGACGCGCTTTCTGTCAATTTCGAACCGTCCTCCATAACCATGCGCAACGCCTGCCTGAATGCCAGCTTTCAGGCCGGTCTGAACAATCCGATGGATGATGCCATCGTCGAGGCGTCGAAGGCCAACGGAACCGATCTTTCGGGATATCGGAAGGTCGACGAAATCCCGTATGACTTCACGCGCAAGCGCTTGGCCGTCGTGGTCGAGGAGGCCGACCGGCCCGGGACCAGATCGATGATCGTCAAAGGCGCTTTCGACAACGTCGTTTCGATCTGCGAGCGCTGTGAAGACGGCGATGCCGTCATCGACCTTGATGCTGGCCGGCTCGATGTTCTGCGCAGGCAGTTCGAGGAATGGGGAAGTCAGGGCTACCGGGTGCTGGCGGTCGCCGCCCGGCCGGTACCGGATAGACCCGCCTATGGCCGCGACGACGAACGCGACATGGTCCTGATCGGATTTCTGCTGTTTTCCGATCCGCCGAAACCGGATGCGAAGCTGGTGTTGAACGAACTGAGGCGTCGGGGCGTGGCGACCAAGGTGATTACCGGCGACAACCGCTTCGTCGCAACCCATCTTGCCAGCGAGGTCGGCCTCAACGTCAAGCACGTGCTGACCGGTTCCGAGATCGCCGGCTTGACCCATGAGGCTTTGGTTCACCGGGTCAGGAAGACGGAGCTGTTTGCCGAGGTCGATCCGAACCAGAAGGAACGCATCGTCAACGCCTTCAGGCAGGCGGGGCATGTGGTCGGTTATCTTGGCGACGGCATCAATGATGCAACAGCTCTCAAGAGCGCCGATATCGGCATATCAGTCGATCAGGCGGTCGATGTCGCCAAGGAAGCGGCGGACATGGTGCTGATGCAGCGGGATCTCAATGTCCTGTGCGCGGGCATTGACGATGGCAGGAAGATCTTCGCCAACACCATGAAATACGTATCGATCACGACCAGCGCCAATTTCGGCAACATGATCTCCATGGCGGCGGCCTCGATCTTTCTTCCGTTTCTGCCGCTGCTGGCCAAGCAAATCCTGCTCAACAATTTTCTGTCCGACATTCCTGCTCTCGCGATTGCAGACGACAATGTCGACAACGACATGATCGCCAGACCGCATCACTGGGACATCGGCTACATAAGGCAGTTCATGGTCATCTTCGGACTGATCAGTTCTGTTTTCGACTTTCTGACTTTCGGGCTGCTCTTCTGGGTGTTTCACGCCGATGAAGCGATCTTTCAGACCGGTTGGTTCATGGAATCCCTGATCACCGAGCTTCTGGTCCTTTTCGTCATTCGCACGCACAAGCCTTTCTTCAGGAGCAATCCGGGGCGATTGCTGCTTGTTTCTTCGGCATTGGTGACAGCATTGGCCATCCTGATGCCGTACCTGCCCTTTGCAGCCGATATGGGCTTCCGCCCGCTGCCGCCGGCTCTGGTTGCGATGCTGCTTGCGATCGTCGTCTGGTATGTATTCGTCACCGAACTGGCCAAGTCCTGGTTCTTTGCATGGCAGGCCAAGCAGGCCTCCCGGCATGTTCGGCGAGTGCAGGTTCGTTCGGCTCCCGTCTCGTATCGGAGGACATAGATTGGCCAAGCCAAATGCGCCTCGGCTGCAGGGCGGAAAGGCCGACGAGGCGGCGATTCTTGACGAAACCGAACATCAGCATGCCGGGCTTGGGCGCGGCGTAATGTGGGTCTGGATTCCCGGCACCGTGTTGCTGGCAGGGCTGCTGATCGCGGTTTCGCGTTTCGCCGAGCTCGAGCATTTTGTCGAACTTGCGGCCCGGTCCGATCCCCGGTGGCTGCTTGTGGGTGTCTTCGCCCAGGCGATAACCTATGTCTTTGCCGGCGGCGTCTGGTGGCTGGCGCTCAGACATGCCTGCTATCCGGTTTCGTTCCTCTCGCTTGCGCCTCTGGGCCTCGCAAAGCTTTTTGCCGACCAGGCATTGCCCACCGGCGGCGCCAGCGGCGCCATGCTGGTAACCGCCGGGCTGCGCAACAGGCGCGTTCCGCTGCGCATCGCCTTTGCCGCCATGATGATAGGCCTGCTTTCCTACTACTCGGCATCGCTTGTCGCTGCGAGCGTCAGCTTTTTCGTCCTGTTGATCAAGCACCGGATGGGTGGCGCGCTTGCGGCCGTGTTCGCGCTGTTCGCGCTGGTCACGATCATCATTCCGTTGTTCGTCATTGTGATGAAAGTGTGGGGTTCGGCGCATATCCCGGCATGGATCAGCCGTGTCCGCGCCATTCGCATCCTGCTTCTCGAGTTGGCCGAAACCCCGCTGGCCGAGGTTCTGACCGTGCAGCTCTTTCTCGGAACCTTCCTGTTTCAGGCGGCGGTCTTCGGGCTCGACGCTCTGACGCTGTGGAGCGCCTTCAAGGCGATCGGCTACGACATCGATCCGCTGCTCGCGTTCACCGGGCTTGTCGCAGGTTCGATCGGAGCAACGATCGGGGTTGTCCCGCTGGGCCTCGGCACGTTCGAGGGGTCGGCGGTGGGCGTCCTCGCCTTGCTCAACGTTCCGGTCGAACCTGCGCTGACGTCGGTTCTGCTGTTTCGCGGGCTTTCGTTCTGGCTGCCCATGGCGCCGGGCCTCTGGTTCGCGCGCCGGGAACTTGACCCTCAAGACATCCGGCGGTGAAGCACGGCGACGCCATGAAATGATCGCGGATCGGCCGCTTCGCAGGGGTGCGGACGCCGTGCGCTACTCGATCACGACAAGCCGGGCGAGTCCGTCGTGTTCAACACCGAGCAGCAGGATATCCTGCTGCTTTGCCGCCAGGGCGGTGACCTCGTCCACGGAATGGACAGGCTGCTGATTGACGCTCACGATGACGTCTCCCTCTGCAAGCCCGGCCTGCGCGGCCTTGCTGTCGGGATCGATGGATGCGACCTTGACGGTGTCGGAAGGCGCATTGGCGAGCGTGACTCCGTCAAGAAAACCTGCGCCCTGGAATTGTTCGTTCCTGGCTTGCTCGGGTGTTTCGCTCAACTCGGCCTTCACCCGAATTTCCTCGCCTTTGCGCAGGACCGTGAGTTCCACCGTCTCTGTTGCCGACTTGAGCCCGATGATATTCCGCAGGGCGGCTGCGTTGCGGACCGGTGCTCCGTCGACTGCGCTGATCACGTCCCCCGGCTTCAGGCCAGCCGCCGCAGCGACGGAATCCGGCAGGACCTGTGCAACCATGGCGCCACCGGGTGCGGTAATCTGCAGCGCCTTGGCAAGTGCGGGTGTGAGGTCCTGGATGATGACCCCGAGTTGGCCGCGGGTGATCTTGCCATGCTGTATCAACTGATCCATGACCTGCCGGGCCATGGAAACAGGAATGGCAAAACCGATCCCGACATTGCCGCCGGAAGGGCCAACGATCGCGCTGTTGATTCCGACCACCTCGCCGGAGAGATTGACGAGAGCCCCGCCGGAATTTCCGGGATTGATCGATGCATCGGTCTGGATGAAATCCTCGTAGCTCTCGATTCCGAGTCCGGTTCGACCCAGTGCGCTGACAATTCCCATGGTGGCCGTCTGGCTCAGGCCGAAAGGATTTCCGACCGCCACGACATAATCGCCGACCCTCAGCTTTGTTGAATCGCCAAGCGGCAGTGCGCTGAGATTGTCCGCCTTGATGGAGATAACCGCGAGATCCGTCAGCGAATCGGTGCCAACGACGGTCGCCTTGAAGGATCTTCCGTCATTCAGTACGGCCGTCACATCTTCGGCATTTTCAACCACATGATTGTTGGTGAGAATGTAGCCTTTTGCGGCATCGACAATCACGCCGGATCCGGCGGCGTGGAATTCCTGTTTAGGCGGCTGCGCATCTTCCGGGACATTGAAGAACTTGCGGAAGAACGGGT
>NZ_JACIYP010000183.1 GCF_014359905.1 Hoeflea sp.
GACGGGAATCATCGAGACGCGGGACTTCCTGACGGTGTTCAGCTCGTCGGCGCCCATCACCATCGCGATGATGTTCATCATCTCGGCGGCGCTGGAGCGCACCGGCGTGCTGACGATGATCGGCGACGCGCTGAAACGACAGGCGCGCGGCTCGTTCCTGCGCGTGATGCTGCTGATGATGACCGGCACGATGGTGGCCTCGGCCTTCATGAACAACACACCCGTGGTGATCCTGCTGACGCCGGTCATGATCTCGGTCGCGGCATCGGTGGGCGTGGCGCCGTCGCGGCTGCTGATCCCGCTGTCCTTCTCGGCGATCTTCGGCGGAACACTGACGCTGGTCGGCACATCGACCAATATCCTGATGAGCGGCGTGGCGCAGGAGGCCGGGCAACCCCCGATCACCATGTTCGAGATGACGCTGCCGGGGCTGATCCTTGCGGCCGTTGGCATGGCCTACATGGTGTTCGCCGGACGCTACTTGTTGCCCGACCGTGCCTCGCTGTCGAGCCTTCTGGGACAGGAGAGCAAGCGCCGGTTCCTTGCGCGGCTGCTGATCCCCAACGGGTCGAACTACGTGGGCAAGCAACTGTCCGATCTGCCCTTCAACACCGCCGAGACCCGCATCCTCGACGTGGTCCGCGGCGAGGTTTCCATGCGCCGCAGGATGAACGACCTCGTCCTCGAAGTGGGCGACCGCCTGGTGCTCAAGACCGGAACGGGCGAGATCCTCGGGCTGAAGGAAGACGGGCAGATCGCCTTTCGGGGTCGCGACGATCACGACGTGGAACCCGTGACCGCCGACCAGACGATCACCATGGAGGCGAGCGTCGGCCCGAACTCGCACCTGCGCGGGCGGCCGATCCGGGACCTGAAGCTGCGCCGGAAGTATGGCGTCTACCTCATGGCCGTGCATCGGCAGGAACAGAACATCAGCCAGGAATTGCAGGACCTGCGCCTGCAATTCGCCGATACGCTGCTGCTCGAGGGGCCGCCCGAGGGGTTGCAGCGGCTGATGGAGGACGGCGGCATCGTCAACCTTTCGACGCCGAGTGAGCGCCCGCAGCGGCGGTCGAAGGCCCCCATCGCCATCGCCACCATCTTTGGCGTGATGGGGCTGGCGGCCTTCGACGTCATGCCCATTGCAGGCCTCGCGGTGATCGGGGCTGTCGTCGTGATGATGACCCGCTGCGTCGATCCCGAGGAAGCCTTCGACGCCATCGACTGGCGCATCCTGTTCCTGATCTTCGGAATGCTCGGCCTGTCCACGGGGATGGAGGAAACCGGCACCGCGCGGGTGATCGTGGAGGCGGTGGTGGGCGCCGTGGGCGGGATCGGTCCGCTTGCCATCCTCGCCGCCGTCTATGTCCTGACCAGCGCGCTGACCGAGATGGTGTCGAACAACGCGGTCGCCGTGCTGATCGGCCCGATCGTCATCGCGCTGGCCATCGAGCTCGGCTTCGACCCTCGCCCCTTCATCATGGCGGTGATGTTCGCGGCCTCGGCCAGCTTCGCGACCCCCATCGGCTACCAGACCAACACCTTCGTCTACAGCGCCGGGGGCTACAAGTTCACCGATTTCCTCAAGGTGGGTCTGCCGCTCAACATCATCTTCGCCGTGGTCGCGGTGCTGATCATTCCGGTCTTCTTCCCGTTCTGAGGCGCCGCGTCAGGAGAGTCGCGCAGATATCGGCGCGATCTTTTCCATGAGACGGCGGTCGGCCCGATCGAGCCAGTACCGCTGCCCGGCGCTGATTGCTTGGTCAGACACCTCCGGCAGTCCGGCCCGTTGCGCGAGATCTGCGATCACGGCCCCGAATTCCGCCGATGACAGTCCGCAGTCTCGGTTGGGCAGAACCATGACCCGCAGCGCCATCTCCGGCGTGAGGTGATTGCGCCACAGGAGGAAGTTGCGCGGTCCGGCAACGCGCACCCACCATCCATAGGCTCTGGCGAGGGCGACCCACGGCTCGGACAAGTGTGCATGCGCCACCCGGCATGTCGCAGAGGTGGTGGCCCATGCCAGCACCCGGATCACCTGTCTGGACAGAAAACCGCCTCTGGTCATCGCACCGCGTCACGCGGCCGTGAAATCGCGCACGAAGTCGGTGGCGGGTCTCGCGCGGATGTCGGCGGGTTTGCCGACCTGTTCGATCCGGCCCATCGACATGACGACGACGAGGTCGGCCAGTTCCATCGCCTCCTCCTGGTCATGGGTCACGAAGACAGTGGTGAGGCCGGTGCGGTCGTGGATCTCGCGCAGGCCCTGGCGCAGTTCCTTGCGGACCTTGGCGTCGAGCGCGCCGAAGGGCTCGTCGAGCAGCAGCATCCGCGGCTCGATGGCGAGCGCGCGCGCCAGCGCCACGCGCTGGCGCTGGCCACCCGAAAGCTGGTTGGGGTAGCGCGCACCGATATCGGGCAACTGGATCAGGTCCAAGAGCCGGTTGACGCGGCGGCCGATCTCGGCCTCGGTCGGGCGTTCCTTGCGCGGCCGGGCACGCAGGCCATAGGCCACGTTCTCGAACACGGTCATGTGCTTGAAGAGCGCGTAGGACTGGAAGACGAAGCCTGCGCGCCGCTCCTGCACGCTGAGGCCGGTGGCATCCTGCCCGCCGAAGAGCACGCGGCCCGAGGTCGGGAATTCGAGGCCGCCCAGGATGCGCAAAAGCGTGGTCTTGCCCGAGCCAGATGGCCCCAGCAGGGCCACCAGCGCGCCAGACGGGATCGACAGCGACACCGGGTGCAGCGCCCGCGCGGTGCCGAATTCCTTGGCCAGTTCCTCGATCTCGATGTTCATGGGGTGTCCTTTCTCAATGCCGTCGCGTGGCCGCCAGCAGGTCCGCATGGCGCCATTCGAGCAGGGATTTCAGCAGCAGCGTCAGAAGCGCCAGCATCGCCAGCACGCCCGCCAGCGTGAAGGCCGCGACCGAGAGGTATTCGTTGTAGAGCATTTCGATCATGATCGGCATTGTCGTCGTCTCGCCCCGGATCTTGCCCGAGACGACGGCGACCGCGCCGAATTCGCCCATGGCGCGCGCGTTGCACAGCAGCACGCCGTAAAGCAGCGCCCAGCGGATGTTGGGCAGCGTCACCGTGAAGAAGGTGCGCCAGCCCGAGGCGCCGAGCGTCAGCGCGGCCTCTTCCTCGGCGCGGCCCTGTTCGATCATCACCGGGATCAGTTCGCGGGCGACGAAGGGGAAGGTCACGAACATCGTGGCCAGCACGATGCCGGGGAAGGCGAAGACGATGGGCATGTCATGGGCGATCAGCCAGCCGCCAAGCGTGGAATTCGCCCCGAAGAGCAGCACCAGGCAAAGCCCCGCGACCACCGGCGAGACCGAGAACGGCAGGTCGATCAGGGTGATGAGGAACGCCTTGGCCCGGAAATCGAACTTGGTGATCGCCCAGGCGGCGGCGATGCCGAAGACCGCGTTGAGCGGCACTGCGATGGCGGCGACAATCAAGGTGAGCCGGATGGCCGACCGCGCGTCCGGGGATGCCAGCGATTGAACGGCAGCCGTCCATCCCTGCCGCAGCGCCTCGGCTAGGACCGCGATCAGCGGTGCGAACAGCAGCACCGAGATCAGGGCGAGGACCGTTCCGATCAGCAGATGGCGGGCCAGCGGCGTCTCGGTCGTGACGGGGACCGGGCGCCGATATGCGATGTCAGACAAGACCGATCCTCCGTCTGCTCCAGATCTGGATGGCGTTGATGGCAAGCAGCATCGCGAAGGAGATCAGCAGCATGGCGATCCCGATCGCGGCGGCCGCGTCGTAATTGTATTCCTCGAGCCGGATCACGATCAGCAGCGGCGCGATCTCGGTGAGGCCGGGGATGTTGCCCGCGATGAAGATGACCGATCCGTATTCGCCGACCGACCGCGCCAGCGCGAGCGCGAAGCCGGTGAGCAGCGCGGGCGTCAGCGTCGGCAGGATGACCCGGCGCAGGGTGTAGATGCGGCGGGCGCCGAGCGTGGCGCTGACCTCTTCCAGCTCCGGTTCCAGTTCCTCGATCACCGGCTGGACGGTGCGCACCACGAACGGCAGCCCGATGAACACCAGCGCGACCCAGATGCCCACTTCGGTATAGGCGACCTTGAGGCCGAGAGGCGCCAGCGCCTGGCCGAAGACGCCGTTGGGCGCATAAAGCGCGGTCAGCGCGATGCCCGCGACCGCCGTGGGCAGGGCAAAGGGCAGGTCCACCGCCGCGTCGATGAAGCGCCGGCCCCGGAAGCGGTAGCGCACCAGCACCCAGGCCAGCATCAGGCCGAAGACGAGGTTGAACGCGGAGGCGATCAGCGCCGCGCGGAAGGACAGCGTCAGCGCCGCCCAGATCCGGCGCGAGTTGACCATGTCCCACAGGTCTGCCGGGCCGATCATCAGGCCCCGGCCCAGAAGTGCCCCGATCGGCAGAAGGACCACGATGGACAGCACCGCCATCATGATCCCGAAGCTCGGCCCGAACCCCGGAAGGGGCGAGGGCGAGCGGAGGATGCCCGCCCTCATGGCCTATTCCTCGTAGATCTGGTCGAAGATGCCGCCCTCGCCGAAGTACTTGGGCTGCACCACGGGCCAGCCGCCGAAGTCGGCGATGGTGACGAGTTCCAGCTCGGGGAAGCGCGCCGCATCCTCGGGCGCGGCAAGCGAGGTGTGCCCGCGAAGGTCGGGCCGAGTGCCGCGACCGCGGCCATGGGCCCGCCGCGCAGATGCCCGCCGGCCAGCGCCTTGCGGAGCGCGCCGTGGAAACGGCCCGCCGCGCGCGGCTCGGGGGCTGCAACCGGGCGACCGGACAGGCGCGCATGGCCCGCGTCGATCTCGATCCGGCCATCGCCGAAACTTCGGATGAAAGTGCCCTGCGCGAGGATATGCTCGCTGATCCGGATGGTGCGATACATGGCCTGTCCTTTGCTGATCCCTGTCGAACTCTGGTGCCAGGCCGGCGGGGAAGCGGGCCGGGAGGGATCATCCCTGCCGGAGACGCGCCACCGGCGCCGCCTGACAACTTAATAACGACAGACTTACTCGTGTTTTGCAAAGGAAGACTCACGCTCTTTTCGGTCGTGATCTTGGAAGATCATTCTCCGGCGGCCCGCTCCGGCAGCCCGAAGGTCTCGAGGGGGCGCGAATCTTCCATCAGGTCGGCGAGCGTCAGCGATTCGATCATCAGGATGTAGGTGGCGTAGAAGCCCCCGAAGACGGCCCGCACCCGGCAGGTCTGCTCGTCCTTGCAATCCTCGCAGCGCTGGTAGGCGCGGCGCGACAGGCAGGGAAGCGGGGCCATCGGTCCGTCGATCAGGCGCAAGACCTCGGCGAGCGAGACCCGCTTCGGCTCCTTGATCATCTCGTAGCCGCCCTTGCGGCCGCGACGACTGCCGATCAGACCTGCTCTCTTCAGGTCCAGAAGAATATGCTCAAGGAACCGCTTCGGCGCGCCGGACCGCTCCGCGATCTCCTCGATGCGCAACGCTTCGCCTTCGCCGGCCCTCTCATCGGCCAGCACCATCAGCGCCTTGAGCGCATACTTGGTCTTGTGGGTGATCATCTGCCGGATGTGGCTCTCAAAACTGCGACCAACAAGACCAGTATTATCAGGATTTGTGCACAAAGCGAGAGCGAACACACATACACGATAAAGAAGATCGACATTTAGGAGAAATGTGGCATCCTCACTCCGACTCGGTGGCGACGGCCTGAAAGGGCCAGAGAGGAGGCGCGATGACATTCGACCGGATCGACCTGAAGATCCTCGACATCCTGCAGCGGGACGCGACCGTCCCGGTCGCCCGCATCGCCGAGCAGGTCGGGCTGTCGCAGACGCCCTGCTGGAAGCGCATCCGGAAGCATGAGGAAGCTGGCGTGATCCGCGCCCGCGTCGCGCTGCTGAACCCCGACGCCTTCGGGCTGTCGCTGACCGCCTTCGTGATGGTCGAAGCGGTGGAGCATACGGCGGACTGGCGCGCGAGTTTTCTTGCCGCCGTCGAAGCGCTCGAGCCTGTTCGCGACGTCTATCGGCTCGCCGGAGCCTACGACTTCCTGCTGCGCGTGGTGGTGCCGGACATGGCGTCCTTCGACAGGTTCTATGAGAGCCTGACCGCCACGGTCAGGTTGCGCAGCGTGAATTCCGTCTTTGCGCTTGAAGCTGTGCGGACCACCACATCCCTTCCCTTGAGCGAGCCCCAGGCAGGTTGAGGACTGGCCCATGAGGCCGGAATGCGTCATCGCAAGACACGGTCAGGCCTCGGAGGCTGTCGCGGGCAGTTGGAATCGCGCTTCGAATCCGTCCGCCGCTCCGGGCCTCGGTGACGTCAACGTCAGCCTGCTTCCCGTGCGGTTCGCGATCGCGGCAACGATATAGAGCCCGAGACCGCTGCCGTCCGACTTTTGCGCGTCGCGCTGGAAACGGTCGGTCAGGCGGGCGAGACGTTCCGGATCCACGACCGGGCCAGCGTTTGACACGATCAGATCGCCCGCGGGCGTCAGGGAAACCCTGACTTCAGCATGGGCAGCGCCATGCCGAAGCGCGTTCTCCACCACGTTCCGGCAGACGATTCCCAAAGCGTCCGGGTCGATGGTCGACAGAACCGGAGTCTCGGGAAGGTCGAGCGCAAGCTCGGCCGACTGCGAGCCGCGCGCCATGTCCTCGACGACGATGCGCAGGACCGTCCGCACATCGTATGGCGTTTCCGTCTGCAGGCGTCCGCCCTCGGCGCGCGCCATTTGCATCAGCCGCTCGGTCCGGCGCGTCAGGCGTTTCAGCGTCTCCTCAATATCGGTCGCACGTTGTGCGGCCGCCCTGTCTTCGGTTTCCGACCGAAGCCGCTGCGCCTGCGCGATGGCGCCGGCCAATGGCGTCCGAAGCTCATGCGCCGCGTTCGCCGCAAAGCTGCGCTCGGCCTCGAACGCGTCGCGCAACCTGGCCAGAAGGCTGTTCAGGGTCGCGGCCAGCGGGTCGATCTCCGCCGGCAGGTCGTCTGCGGGAACCTCTGACAGGTCGCGGGCGCCGCGCGCCGCGAGCCGGGTGCGGAACCGGCGCAGGGGGTCGAGGCTGAAGCGGACCGCCAGGATGATGGCCGCAAGTGCCACGGGCAGCATGATCAGCAGCGGCAGGCCGAGGCCCATCTGGATTTCCCGCGCGACCGATGCGCGATGCGCCAGCGGTTCGGCCACGGTGATGCGGATCGTGCCCTGAAGCGCCGCATCGCTGTAGAGGCGATGGGTCGCGGTCTGGCGAAACCCCGGGCCGTCGTAAGGCGGGAAAACGGCGGGGTCTGCTGCATGGGATTGCAGCAGGATGCGCCCTTCGGCATCGCGGACGAGATAGGTGAAGAACTCGGCATGCCCGCGGATGGGCGCGAGCCTTTGCGTGACCCCCTGATCTTCCCGCCCGACGATGTCGGTCACGGCCAGCGGCAGGATGCGTTCCGCGGTCTCCCGCAGGGCGCTGTCGAAGACCTCGTCCATCTCGCCCCGCACGATCACAGCCGTGACCGTGGCGGCCAGCAGCCACAGGACCGTCAGCACCAGGCCGAGCGACAGACCGAGCCGCGCCTGAAGGCTGCGCGGCCACCTCACGGGCGTCCCAGCCTGTAGCCCATGCCGCGCGCGGTCTCGATGACCGCGCTGCCCAGCTTCTTGCGCAGGCGGCTGACATGAACCTCGATGGTGTTGCTCTCCACCTCTGCATCGAAAGCATAGAGCTTTTCCTCAAGCTGCGCCT
>NZ_JACIYP010000184.1 GCF_014359905.1 Hoeflea sp.
CGCCAACAGCCGGCGAACCTGAGCTGCATCCCCGCATCGCCGGGCCAACTGGCGCAACTCCGCCGATGAATAATCAGATCGAACCTCAATCGCTGCAGCCATCGCAAGCCTCCAAGTGCCTGCAACGTCGAATCAGATTTTCACCCTCTTGGGAATCCCTGACGTGAGTCATCCTCAGCGCCCGTTGGTATTAGGCCCGTGTGCAGTTTTTCCAGTTCATCACGATAGCGGATGGCAAGGCTGGGATGGAGCATCGGGACAGGCTCATCCTTTACCGCCAATTCGGCTTCGAGAACCTCTCTACGCGCTTCCAGAGCGACCATTTCATCCTTCATGGGCAATGCGGGCATACCTTCGCAGATCGCATCGACCATCTGCTTGACGCGGCGGCGATTGCGTTCGAGTTCGGCCTCTTTCGAGGCTCGCGCTCGTGTTTTTTCTGTCTGTAGGGCGTTGAAGCTGCGCGTGTAACGGAGGAGTGGGTCACGATACCGCAGACGCTTGCCTACTATATCGACTGGCAGGCTATGGCCCGCGATGCGGAAATGAGCGGTGACGTGTTTACGGTCAGCACCGCATGGGATTCCGTTCATGTGTTTGCGGGGCATTGACCATCAACAAACCGCCGTTGAGGCGATGAGGCCTCTATTCCTCGGCCTCATCGTCGGTCCGTGAAAGCCCGCTCAAAATCTCCCATGCCGCAAGGAAATGATCGTGGGCGATGTAACCAAATTTCGGAAGGTCATCAGAGAAATAAATCTCGTCCATGCCCGTCCGATAGCAATGCTCCATATAGTCAGTGAAAATCGTCCGCAGAAGCCCGGTTAGCCTGATGTGCATGTTGTGGCAGATGACAGCTTCGATCATGCTTGTTTTGAAACCCCACCAATTAGGCGTGCTGATTTCAGGGCGAACGGCAACGCCGTTGCGGCTGATAAAAAACTCTTGAAACGCATCTTGCATGATGCGGATTGCTTGCCCCAAGAACGCCAAATGCAGGTTTTCCAGCCAGTATTCATTGTCCGGCACTTGATCGACGATGGCTTGGACAGCATCCAAGCGAGACTGATCGGATGCACCGAAAACGGTTCCGTCCGAGGATGAGGCTCGAAGCGGGTTGAACGGATTCACGACACACAGAACAAGCGTGTTTGGATATGGGAAGGCTGGGCAGGCTTCGGCCCAATACTGCCGGGCATATACAAAGCCATGCAGCCCTGCGGCTTCAAGACGTTGAGCAATTAGGCTGGTCATCGTTTTGAACGCCTCTTGGGTGTAGCGCGGAGGCGCACCCCCCGGCTCGCCAGTATCGATCCACCCATCAATCAACGGGAACGATGCCGTCACAACGGTCATTGAGCTATCGTCTAGGACGTTGTTTTCGATCCAGCGATAATAGAGGTCGCTTGGGTAATACGCTTCAAGCGTGATTTTCTCGCCGTCAATTTTCGGAATGAAAGCAAGGACGTTCTTGTCGTTGATAATTAACTCTTGGGCCAGAGCGTCTCTCACACCCCTTCCTTCCATCGGAGCAATCAGAATTGATTGCAGGCTCGACTCCGATATTGGCGGAAACAAGGTGCAGAAATGATTGGCGTAGCCCAAAAGTTCGGTGAATGCCTGCCGCTCAGTTTGGTCCGATTTTTTCAGTTCTATGATAACTAGGTCGCCGGAACCTGCGATGCTGCCAAGCAGGTCAATGCGGGTCGTGGAGTCACTATCTCGGACCAACCGAACCTCTTTCCCATCCAGTTGGAGGGCTTCGAGGTTCTCGATCATCCTATTTATTTTGGCCTCGGTCCGATGTTGCAAAAGCTGGGCAATGCTGGGGAAGCTGTCCGGCGGTAGCGCCACGGGCTGCCGCGTTTCAACGATCAAGGAATGAAGATCGGACTTGTGTTTGTCGAATAGCAAATCCCTGATTTCGTTTTCGGTCATGTCCAGCCTTTGGTTGATCGGTTATGTTGCCGAAAAGCATTTAGGGCATTTGGACACCGTAAATAGCGGGTTAGCGAAGGTCTTGCCGTCTGTGGGACTTCCTTTTGACCTCAAAGCGTGCCAAATCCGCCAGATATCCTTGTATAAGACCAAGGGCATCCCCGCCTTCGGCGGTGCGGGGGTAACGATGGCAACGCTCCTCCGCTACCATTCATGCGCGGCGCGTGGCTTGATCGAACGCTATGGTCTGTCGGATTGGGGGGATCGGGCGCGGCCGAGCGCCGCTCAACTGGCGCTCCCGGATCGACTGCAACTGGCCACGATGGCGTGGCTGAGCTCGACATCACGCCCCATCCCGACTGGCAGAGACGGAACGCGTTGGCTGGCGGGCCGTTCGGGCTGGGACGCGAAACGCAAAGAAGGACAAGCATATGCAGACTCGCAAACTCGGGCCTGACGGCCTTGAGGTGTCCGCACTCGGCCTGGGGTGCATGGGAATGTCGGAGTTTTACGGCAACCCCGACGAAGCCGAGGCGGTGGCGACGATCCACCGGGCCATCGAACTGGGCGTCACCTTCCTCGACACCGCCGACATGTACGGCCCCTTCACCAATGAGATGCTGGTCGGAAAGGCGATCGCCGACCGGCGGGATCAGGTGGTGCTTGCGACCAAGTTTGCGAATGTTCGCGGTGAAAACGGCGAGTTCCTCGGCATTCGCGGGGATGCGCAATATGTGCAGGACGCCTGCGATGCCTCTTTGAAGCGCCTCGGCGTCGATCACATCGACCTTTATTACCAGCACCGCGTCGACCCCAACACGCCGATCGAGGAGACGGTGGGTGCCATGGCCGAGCTCGTGAAAGCGGGCAAGGTGCGCTACCTCGGGCTCTCGGAGGCAGCTCCCGAAACGATCCGCCGCGCACATGCCGTACACCCGATAACGGCTTTGCAGACCGAATATTCGCTCTGGAGCCGCGAGCCGGAGGACGAGATTTTGCCGACGACCCGCGAACTCGGCATCGGCTATGTCGCATACAGCCCGCTGGGGCGGGGCTTTCTCACCGGGCAGATTCGCAGCATCGATGATCTGGACGAGAACGATTACCGCCGCAACGGGCCCCGATTCCAGGGCGACAACTTCCAGAAGAACCTCGATCTGGTGAAGGAGATCGAAACGATGGCGCGGGAGAAGGGGTGCACTCCAGCCCAGCTCGCGCTCGCCTGGCTGCTTGCGCAGGGCGAGGACATTGTTCCCATCCCGGGGACCAAGAAGCGCGCCCGGCTGGAGGAAAATGTCGGCGCACTCGAGGTGCGGATCACCGCCGAGGATCGCACGCGGATCGACGCGGTCCTGCCGCCGGGCGCCGCTGCCGGAACCCGCTACGCCGCGCCGCAGATGCAGGCTTTGAACCGGTGAGTGGCAGCGACCCCGGGGATCGCCCGCGCGGAGCGCCACCAACCCTCTCCTACGCATCCGCGCGGGCGGCAGTTGCTGGGCGGGAGCAATTTCCGGGAAGCTGCGCTGCAATGTCGCTTCGGGCCGGCCGGCCAGATCGACCGACCTGCCAATAGGCAATGGGCTTGCCCCAGCAGCATGGGGGCGGGCGATCGAACGCCCCGCCGATCCTGTGCGGCGGTTGCGGGTCCGGTTACTTCTTCGCCCAGCGCGAAACAAGGATGGAGGAAACCACCAGCAGCGATCCTACGAGGTGATGGTTCTGGAACCGCTCACCCAGAAGCGGAACAGCCATCAGAACCCCGAACACCGCAGGAAGGTTCATGTATATACCGGCACGCGCGGAGCCTATCAGCGCAACCGCGCGGTTGAACAGCGCATAGGATGCAAGAGACGGGAAAATCCCGACATAGAGCAGCGCTCCGACCGCCGCCGGCGAGGGTATCGCCACGCCGTTTGCGATCAGGTGAACCGCATAGGGAACAGCGAGCGACGCCATCCCGACCGCGAACAACACGCTGAGCAGCGTGAGGTGATGCAAGGGAGGTGCCTTGCGCAGGAACGTCGCATACCCGGAGTACAGGAAGACCGCAGCCAAGGCCAGCAGGTCACCTGCGTTGAGCGCGCTAAACCTGAGGTTCGCGGGGTCGCCGCGGGTCATGATCCAGGCGACGCCGGCGATCGACATCACTGCGCAGCCATAATGGATCGCCCGAACCCGTTCGCGGAAGAGGATCGCCGGCATGATCAAGGTCATGATCGGCATGGTGGCCTGCAGCAGCAGATTGTTTGTCGCGGTGGTCAGCTGAAGGCTGGCATAGACGAGATAGGCGAACAATCCCAGACCGGCGGTGCCCAGCGCCGTCAGGAACCGCCAGGATTGCCTGATGACCGGAAGATCCTTGCGGACGTGGGGCCAGGCATATGGCGCGACAAAGGCCAGCGCGATGGCCCACCGCCAGAACGCGATCGACACCGGAGAAAGCAGATCCCGAGCTGCCCGTCCGACGATCGGATTGAGCGCCCAGAACAGCGACGCCAGGCAGAGCAGCAAAGCCGGCGCGTGCCACAGACGGAATCCGGCCGGCCGGTCAGCGGCGAGGTCCTTGCCGCCTTCGAGCAAAGATTACGCTCCCCTCCAGTTATTCGGCGCCATTGCCCTTGACCACGCACCTATTTTGCATATGGTGCTGCGCGTTGCATAACAGTCGCCAGACGACGGCGCAACGGCTTTGGGAAGGATTCTCTGATGATCAACACAGCAGAACTCGTAGACAACGCGACCGCAACCCAGTCACGGAAGGTGTTCTGGGACAAAGACGTCTATCAGCAGGAGCTGGAGCGCATTTTTGCGCGGTGCTGGCTGTTTCTCGGCCACGAATCGCTGCTCCCCAATCCTGGCGATTTTCTGACGACCTACATGGCCGAGGACCGGGTAATCCTGTCCCGTCAGCCCGATGGGTCTTTTCGCGCGTTCATCAATTCGTGCACGCATCGCGGCAACCAGATCTGCCACGCCGACAGCGGGAACGCCAAGGCCTTCGTCTGCAATTACCATGGATGGGTGTTCGGCCAGGACGGTGCGCTGGTCGACGTGCCGTTGGAAACCCGCTGCTATCACAACAATCTCGACAAATCGAAGCTCGCCGCAAAACCTGTTCGAGTCGAAAGCTACAAGGGGTTTATCTTCGGCTGTCACGATCCCGAAGCTCCGTCGCTGCAGGAATATCTTGGTGATTTCTGCTGGTATCTCGACACGATCTGGGAAGGGGCCGGGGGCGGCATGGAGTTGCTCGGGCCGCCGATGAAGAGCACCTTGTCGTGCAACTGGAAAGTGCCGACCGAGAACTTCGTCGGGGACGCCTATCACGTGGGGTGGACCCATGCCGCGGCCCTTTCCATGATCGGCGGGGAACTGGCGGGCCTGGCGGGCAACCGCGCAGACATGCCCTTTGATGATTTCGGGCTGCAGTTCACCACGCGCTTCGGGCATGGGTTCGGGCTGATCGACAACGCCGCCCCGGCCATCCATGTGGAGCGGGAAGGCTACGTCAAGTTCCTCGAAGCCACACGGGGCGAGGTGGCGCGCAAGTTTGGACCGGAACGGGAGCGGCTTTACCTCGGGCACTGGAATACTTCGATTTTCCCGAATTGCTCGTTCCTGTACGGCACCAACACCTTCAAGATCTGGCATCCGCGAGGGCCGCACGAGATCGAGGTGTGGACCTATACGATGGTCCCGCGCGACGCCGATGCAAAAACCAAGCAGACCATGCAGCGGGAAGCGATCCGCTCCTTCGGCACCGCGGGGACTCTGGAAAGCGACGATGGGGAGAACATGTCGTCCGCGACCTACGTCAATCGCGGCATCGTGACGCGCAACGGGCGGATGGCTTCCAGCATGGGGCAGGGCTTTGAAGGCCCCCATCCGGTCTATCCCGGGATCGTGGGATCGAGCTTTATCGGTGAAACGTCGTACAGGGGCTTTTATCGCTTCTGGCAGGAAATGCTCGAGGCCGAAGATTGGGCGGCGGTGCGCCGGAACGACCAGACCTGGGATTCCATGTTCACGAACCGCACGTTCTGGCTCGACCAGATGTCCACCGCATCGGAGGCAGCGCAATGACCGCACAGTCTTCCCCGCAGACGCTGGCAGCCGCGACTCCCTCGCTCGAACCTGTGAGCATGGAGACGCATCACGCGATCCTGAGCCATTATCATGCTGAAGCCAGGCTGCTGCAGAACCTGCAGTATCGGGAATGGCTGGATATGGCGATCGCCGAGGATATCCACTACTGGATGCCGATCTTCGAACAGCGGTTAACGCGCGATCGTCGACCGAACCCAACTCCGGAGGATGCGGCGATCTACAACGACAACTATACCGAGCTCAAGCAGCGCGTCGAGCGTATGTATACCGGGCAGGTCTGGATGGAAGATCCGCCATCGCGCATCCGTTATTTCGTAACCAACGTTGAAGCCTTCGAAACTGCACCCGACGAGTTCGAGGTCTATTCCAACGTTCTCGTCCACCGCAACCGCCGGCAGAGCGAGGTCTACGTCCACACTCTTGGCCGCGAGGACAAGATGCGGATGACGCCGAACGGGTTCAAGGTGTTCCGCCGGAAAATCATCCTCGACGCACGCGTGGTGCAGGACAAAAACCTGTACTTTTTCGTATAATCATCATTCTACTTACAGTATCTGGGGAGGATACTCATGGAAGCACGTGCGGCGATTGTCGAGAGGCAGGGTGGCGAGTTCGTTCTCGATGACATATCGATCGAGGACCCGCGAGATGGCGAGGTTCTGGTCAAGATTGCTGCGGCTGGCATGTGCCACACGGATCTTACCGTTCGCGATCAGTACTATCCGACGCCGCTCCCGGTCGTGCTGGGTCACGAAGGTTCGGGTGTGGTGGAAAAGGTGGGGCGCGGAATCACCACGGTCAAGCCCGGCGACAAGGTGGTTCTTTCGTTCAGCTATTGCGGTACCTGCCCTGCGTGTCTGAAGGGACACCAGGCCTATTGCCCGAGCCTGTTCCCGCTCAATTTCATGGGTCGCCGGCTTGATGGCTCCACCCCGATCACGCGCAATGGCGAGGAGGTGAACGCCTGCTTCTTCGGCCAGTCTTCCTTCGCGACCTACTCGATCGCGAGCGAGAACAATTGCGTGAAGGTCGCCGACGATGCACCGATCGAGCTGCTCGGTCCGCTCGGCTGCGGCATCCAGACCGGAGCAGGGGCGGTGCTCAATGCGCTGAGGCCCGAACCAGGGGCGAGCATCGCCATCTTCGGCGTGGGTTCCGTCGGGCTTAGCGCGGTGATGGCGGCCAAGGCCTCGGGCTGCCTCAAGATCATTGCCGTGGACCGCAATCCGGGCCGGCTCGAACTGGCGCGCGAGCTCGGGGCGACCGAGGTGATCGATGCCAACACCAGCAACGCGCAGGAAGCGATCGTCGCAATGACCTCGGGCGGTGCGGATTACGCGATCGACACCACTGCGATCCCCTCCGTTCTGCGTTCGGCGGTGGACAGCACGCACAACACCGGCGAAACTGCGGTTGTGGGCGGGGCCAAGCTGGGCACCGAGTTTTCGCTCGACATGAACAACATGCTGTTCGGCCGCAAGTTGCGCGGCGTCATCGAGGGATCGAGCACTCCGCAGGTGTTTATCCCGCAGTTGATCGCGATGCAGAAAGCCGGGCTGTTTCCCTTCGAGAAGCTGTGCACGTACTACGATTTCGACCAGATCAACCAGGCCGTCGAAGATACGGAAAAGACAGGCACGGCGGTG
>NZ_JACIYP010000185.1 GCF_014359905.1 Hoeflea sp.
TGGTGCCCGCTCACCAAGTCCGCTTGCACCGGCTTGATGGTTCGCTCCTGCATGCGGGACTTCCTGGTCTTCGTGCGTGGCCAGGCTGCCAATCGGTCGGCAAGAGCATCGCGCTTGCTCGGTCGCTCAGGAACCGTGAACTTCGGCTCCCACCGTCAACGGGCAGAAACCTGCGAATGGTGTTCCGGGACAGGCCGGTCCCGCGATCAATCTCCCGGATCGATGCCTTCGCTCGAAAATGCCAGCCTCCGGTCACGCTCAACAAGGCCATGTCGATCGCTCCGTATCCCCCGCTGAAGACACCCAGGACAAGGTTCAAACAGGGGCCAATGCTCAATCGAAATATCCTGTGCCGCCGGATCAGTTCTCGGCGGTAATCAACATTCTGTCGACCGGCAGGAATCAACGAGGCCAGCAAAGAAGATGGGGCGGGATGGCGCAACGATAGAGGTGAAGTGTCCAGGCAGATAGGAACCAGCCGTCTGGATCGCACACTAGGGACCGCTCACCGCGATGAGCACGCAACTGCCCTCGACCAGCCGCCTTACCTGGTGGCGCAGCGGACCAGGAAATTGCACGGAGTCGCCCTTGTTGAGGACAAGATTGTCGTTCGGAAAATTGATCTCGACCTGGCCTTCGACAACGAAAAGCAGCTCTTCGCCGCGGTGCTCCGCTTCCGGCTCATCGCGCAGCGTGTCTGGCGGAAACATCAGAAAGACCTCAAGGCCGGAACTGCCGTCACTCTGGGTGAGCAGCCGCATATGATAATTTCCGTCATCGGCAGTCAGGTCATTGCGATCGTCCGCTCTTGTCACGAAAAGCAGCTCGTGGTTCTCGGCCGCGCCGAACAGCTGCGCCGCAGAGACCTCGAGCACAGTCGAGATTCGCAGGATGATGGCAACCGAAGGCACCTTCAGCCCGCGCTCGACCCGGGACAGGTAGCCCTTGTCAATCGAGGCGGCGAGGGCGAGTTGGGAAAGCGACAATAGCTTTTCCGTTCGCAAGGCCCGGATCGCCCGGCCCAGGCTCACCCCTGTTGGCAGATTCAATTTATGGGCGGCCTCCGGTTGCGCCATCCGATATACCCCGTTTCCCATGACAAGCTGGGCCCCCCGTCAATATGGGAAACCCGATCGACTTCGCAGGATCCGGCACGACCACCGGCGCTGCAGAGTCTTGTTGATGCGCGCGTCAATCGCCAGATCGTTGCATGATGTCTTATAGGCAACCCGTGTTGATTCGTCCACCGTTTCCCGCCTTCGCTACACTGGCACACCCCTTGCATTGCATCAGGTGTCGGCCGCTGATCAACGCATAGCGGATGATGATTGATTGTCTTTTGGGCAACGTTGTCTAAAAATCAAGCAAACAACACAAGGGAACGGCTTCATGAAACTCATCAGAATGCTCCACGCCTCCACAATCGCGCTTGTCGCAGCCATCGCACCGCTGTCTCTGGCTTCCGCCAGTGAGCCGACCGTCAAATGGAAGATGGCCGGCACGTTCTCCAGTTCGCTGCCGCAGCTGGGAACACTCGGCAAACGCATCGAGGAGCAGATCGCAAACGTTTCCGGCGGCAGTCTCGAAATCCGCTTCTACGAACCCAATGCGCTGGTGCCGCCGCTCGAAGCCTTCGATGCCGTATCGGTCGGAGCGATTGACGCAGCCTTTTCGACACCGGGATTCTGGGGCGGCAAGGTGCCGGCCTTGCAGGTGTTTGGCGCACTGCCTTTCGGTCCGCCATCGCCTGAATACATGGCCTGGTTCTATTTCGGCGGCGGAAAGGAAATCTTCGACGAGATCTATGCCAGGCACGGCATTCACTCCGTCATGTGCGGAATGCTTGCGCCGGAGGGGTCAGGCTGGTTCCGCAATGAGATCAACAGTGTCGATGATCTTGCCGGATTGAAGCTGCGGTTCTTCGGCCTGGGCGCCAAGGCCCTGGAGAAGTTCGGTGTGTCGGCCCAGTTGCTGGCAGCTCCCGATGTCTATCCTGCGCTCGACCGCGGTGTCATCGACGGACTGGAATTTGTCCAGCCGGCAATCGATCTGAAAATGGGCTTTTGGCAGATCGCCAAGCACTACTACTTCCCCGGCTGGCATCAGCAGTCGACCTTTTTCGATCTGATGATCAACAAGGACAAGTGGGACGCCCTCACCGAAACCCAGCAGGCGCAGATCGAAGCGGTCTGCGGCGACAATGTCCGCTACGGCATCGCCGAAGGCGAGGCAATCCAGGTGCCTGCTCTCAAGGAACTGCAGGAAAAAGGCGTCGAACTGCACCGCTGGTCCGACGAAGATCTCGAAAAGCTGAGAGGTGCAGTCAACGAGGTCTTTGCCGAGCAATCAGCAGCCGATCCGGATTTCAAGCGCGCCTATACCAGCTATTCCGAATTCAGGGCCGAGTATTCGACCTGGCGTGACCTCGGCTACCTGAAGTAGGCATGATGACCGCGCTCCTGACTTCGGCTCAGTTCCTCAAGGCGGTCGCTCGACGCGTCGGTCAGGCATCGGCATGGCTCGTCGTGCTGCTTGTCCTGACCGTCGTCATCGACGTGATCAGCCGCCGCTTCATCGTGCTCGGCTCGACGAAGCTCCAAGACCTTGAGTGGCATTTCCATGCCGCTCTCTTCCTGCTCTCCCTCGGCTATGCCTATGTCGAGGGAGAACATGTGCGGATCGATGTTCTCCACACACGCTTCGGGCCCAAGGTCATCGCCGCCATCGAGATTGCCGGCGCAGCGCTGTTTGTCGTCCCCTTCTGCCTGATCGTACTCTACTACGGATACAATTTCGTCGAACGCTCCTTCATGCTTGACGAGGGCTCCGCGTCGCAAACCGGGCTTCCCCATCGCTGGATCATCAAGTCGATGCTGCTTTTGGGCTTCCTCACACTGCTTGCGGCGGCTCTCGGCATCATCGCGGAATCGATCGCCATCCTGCGGGGCGCCAAGCGCCCGGAGGATCCGCATGCCGACCATCAGGAGGTGGGGCTATGAGCGCCTTCGAAACCGGCCTGCCGCTCGGCATGCTGGGTCTGCTCGTCGTCATTCTCTTCTCGGGCTTTCCCGTGGCTTTTTGTCTTGCCGGGGTAGGTCTGGTGTTCGCGCTGGTGGGTGGCATGCTGGGCATGTTTCATCCCATGCAGCTCTTTCTCATCGTCAGCCGGATCTGGGGCTCGATTGCGGAGAACCTGGTTCTTGTCGCCATCCCGATGTTCATCTTCATGGGCATCATGCTGGAGAAGAGCGGGGTGGCGCGCCACCTGCTGGAAATACTCTCGCTGCTGCTCAGGCGGGTCCCTGGCGGACTGGCGCTCTCGGTCGTCATCATGGGCACAATCATGGCTGCCACCACCGGCATTGTCGGCGCGTCGGTGGTCATGCTCGCACTGCTGTCCCTGCCGGTGATGATGGATCGCGGCTATGACAAGAGAATTGCCGCCGGTGTGATTTCCGCCTCCGGAACCTTGGGCATTCTCATTCCGCCGTCCATCATGCTGGTGATCATGGGCGACCTTCTTGCCATTCCGGTGGGAGACCTCTTTGCCGGCGCGGTGATCCCCGGGTTAATTCTGTCCGGGCTCTATCTCGTCTATATCGTGGTGGTTGCGATCATAAGTCCGCACCTCATGCCGAAATACGAGGATGGCGACACCGATGTCGGTGGCAGTTTCATCGGCCTCCTGGTGCGCGGGTTCCTGCCGCCGACCGTGCTGGTCATCTTTGTGCTTGGCTCGATCATCGGCGGGTTTGCCACCCCCACAGAAGCAGCCGGCGTCGGCGCGTTCGGGGCAACTCTTCTTGCCGTTTTCAACCGGACGTTCAGTCTGCCGCTGCTCAGGGAGGTCATCCGCGGCACCGCGCTGACCAATGCCATGATCTTCGGGATCTTTTGCGGAGCGACCCTGTTTTCCTACGTCTTCCGCGAGCTGGGCGGCGACGACGCCATTATCCACCTGATCGACATGCTGGGTCTCGATGACTGGATGCTTCTCACGCTGTTGATGGTGATCATCTTCCTGCTCGGCTTCTTCTTCGACTGGCTGGAAATCACCCTGATCATCCTTCCGGTGTTTCGGCCGATCGTCATGTCGCTGGATTTTGGCGATGCCGTTCCCACTGACAAGATCCTGTTGTGGTTTGCCATCGGCGTCGCCGTCAACCTGCAGACCTCCTATCTCACGCCGCCCTTTGGCCCGGCGCTGTTCTATCTGCGTCAGGCAGGACAGGGGTATCTCGCGCTCGGCGACATCTATCGCGGTGTGATCCCTTTCACGCTGCTCCAGCTCGCCGGGCTCATCGTGTGCCTTGCTTTCCCCGCCGTGGTCCTCTGGCTTCCAGGGTATCTCGGCTACTGAGGACCTTCCGGTCCCTGTTTTGAACCATCCATGAAAGGAATCATCATGTCTCGTACCGTCATCGCGCCTCCAAGCGTTACCGTCCCCAATGTGCCGCTCTCCCCGGGCGTCGCCTACGAAAACCTTGTCTTCGTGTCCGGCCAGTTGCCGATCGACCCGGCGACGGGCCTGCTCGTCGAGGGCATCAGCGCCCAGACAAAGGCATCGCTCGACAATCTCAGGACCGTGCTCGAAGCCGCAGGGGCATCGATGCAAAGCGTCCTGAAGACCACGGTGTTTCTCAAGAACATGGATGATTTCGGCGCGATGAATGCGGTTTATGCCGAGGCATTCGCCACCGAGCCGCCGGCCCGCTCCGCCATCGAAGTGGCCCGTCTTCCCAAGGACGCGCTGGTGGAAATCGAGGCCGTTGCGGCCCGCGTGAAGTAAGGATCGACCATGACGATTGAAAAACCAGACATGACGGAGGCCTTCAGTCACCCGGCGGCCCAGATGGCCGCGAAGACCGAGGGCGGCGCACGGGAATGGACGGGCGTCCTGCTCCACATACACATTGCGCCCGAGGCGAGCTACGAGATGGAGGAGCTCGACGAGGCGGTTTGTGTCCCCGGCCAGGGTATCGAGGGCGACCGCTATTTCCTCGGTACGGGGACCTACTCGGCCCGTCCCGACGTGCGTGAAATCACGCTCATCGAGCAGGAGGCGCTGGATGCGCTGGCGCGCAATGATCCGCCGCTCCAGTCGGGGCCGATCCAGCTCGATCCCATCGATCATCGTCGCAACCTCACGGTCCGGGGCGTGCCGCTGAACCATCTCGTGGGTCGCCGCTTTCGCGTCGGCGAGGTGATCCTGCGCGGCGGGCGGCTCAATTTTCCCTGCAAATATCTTGAGACGCTGCTCGACCAGGAGGTGTTCCTGCCACTCTACAACCGATCCGGCCTCAATTGCGGCATCGAACGCGGCGGCACCATCCGTCCTGGCGATGTGATCGAGATGCTGGACTAGGTCATGGGAAATCGACTGGTCATGAAGCTGCGGGTTGCGGAGGTTCGTCCGGAAACCCCGGACATTCTGGGAGTATGGTTCGAACATCCGCGCCGTCCGCAGCTGCCTGCCTGGTCGCCCGGCGCCCATGTCGATGTGCATCTGCCGGATGGCGGTGTCCGCCAATATTCGCTGTGCGGTGACCCGGAAGACCGGAGCCACTACAGGATCGCTGTCAAGCACGAGACTGAAGGCCGGGGCGGATCGAGATGGCTTCACAGCCATCTCGAAGCGGGGGCGGAACTCCCAGTGTCTGCTCCGCGAAACCACTTCCGCATCGATCCGCAAAACGGCCGCCATCTGCTGATCGCCGGGGGAATCGGCGTCACTCCGCTGCTGACGATGGCGCGTGAGCTGAAGCGGCAGGGCACGGCTTTCATGTTTCATTATTGCGCCCGAAATCGCCTCGGCGCCCCCTTGCTTGCAGAGCTTGAGGCGATCTGCGGCGCCGAACTCAAGACATGGATGACCGGGGACGGTGAACGCCTTGATCCGGTCTCCGTGCTTGCGGCCGAGGCAGGGGCGGAGCTTTATGTCTGTGGCCCGGCGCGGCTGACCGATGCTGTGGCGCAGGCCGCCCTGTCGCTGCACTGGCCGACCGAGCGCTATCATGCGGAACACTTCACGCCATTGCACGACGCAGACTTCCAACCCGAAGCCTTTGAGGCGGTCATCGCCTCAAGCGGCGCCAGGCTCGCAGTCCCGGCTGACCGCAGCCTCCTGTCTGTTCTCACGGAGAACGGGATCGCGCTTGATTCCTCCTGCGAGATCGGTGTCTGCGGCGCATGCGAATGCGGCTACCTGGATGGCGATGTTGTCCACAGGGACGTCGTGCTTGGTCCGGACCGCCGGGGTGCAAGGCTCATGAGCTGTGTGTCCCGCGGACAAGGGACGATCGTTCTCGACCTGTGACGCGGGCGCTGTCAGACGATTGCGAACCGGTCCCTGGTTCGCCGATGGACGGGTTCCCGTGATCGCACCGTGGTTGCAGACGCGGGCGAGGATCATCTTGGCGACCGCCCAGGATCCGGCCTTTTGGGCCGGAGCTTCAGCCGCGGGCTGCCGTCACACGCCGTGGGCCTTTTCCAGGTCTTCGCCGAGGATGTCTTCGACATAGATGGCGCGCACCAGCACGAACGCCGCCACGGTGAGCGGGCCGGACAGGATCAGGCCCATGACACCGAACAGCGTCCCCATGCAGAGGACTGACAACATGAACAACGCCGGCGGCACGGACACCGCCTTGCGCAGAACGGCAGGCGTGATCAGATTGGATTCGAGTTGCTGAACCACGGTGTAGAGGAGCAGCGCCCAGAGCAGGGTCGTCGGACCCTGTGAGAACGCGATCAACAGGCCGGGAATGGCGCCGAGAAGCGGGCCGATGAGAGGCAGGAATTCCAGCAGTCCCGCGACCAGGCCGAGCGCCAGCGGCGAGGGCAGGCCGATTGCCCAGGCGCCGAGGCCGACAAGCACGCCGATGATCGCCATCGAGATCAGCTTGCCCACCAGCCACAATGTGAGCCCGCGGCCACTGCGGTTGAGCGCCGACCTTGCCTGTTCATGATAATGCGGCGGCACCAGCAGCACCATGCCTTCGCGGTACAGGCGGGGATCGGCTGCAAGGAAAGCGCCGGAAACGATGACCACGATCAGGCCCGTGGCGGCTGAAAAGATGGTGCCCGCCAGCGCGGTGACGTTTTGCAAGAGACTGTTCAGAAGCCCGCCTGAACTGTCCATCAGTTCGGACAGCGAGTTGGGCATGGCAACGCCGGTCTGGTCCCGCAACGTGGAGAGTGAGCTGTTGAGTTGCTGCATCAGGTTCGATGACTGGGTTGAAAGCTGTGGCCATGCCACCCACACGGTCAGAGCAATGGCCACAGCGATGGTCAATCCTGCGATTGCGACGGCCCATTTGTGACCGATGGGAACGAATCGACCGACCACGGCGCCCGCGCCGACAAGCAACGTTGCGACCACGATTGCCGCGAAGGCGACGACGAGAACATGCCGCAACTGCCAGAGCAGGAACGCGAGGCAGGCAAAGAGAATTATGGCCGCCGCCGTTCGGATCTGGCGACCCGGCAGCATTTGACGTTCGATTTCGCTCGCCCTCGATTGTGTGCTTTTCATCGCGACCTGTCCCCACCTTTGCGAACCCTGCAGGCATGAAGCCGCAGGCATATGCCCGGCAGCCTGACCCGCCAGAGAATGTTTATGCAGTGTGGCAACCGAGGCGCGGGCCGATAGTTCCGAGAAAACACGCCTTATCTTTCATCCGGCAGCC
>NZ_JACIYP010000186.1 GCF_014359905.1 Hoeflea sp.
TTGGGGAAGGGCGAAGCGATCAGGCAGCCCGAGGCATACTTGGAAACGATCCTGCGCACATAGAACATGCAGGTTGCACTTCTTGACCGCGGTCAAGACCGGCGATGAGAGGGAAAGGTTGGGGGTTTGAGGGGTGACGGGAAGTGAGATCGGGAGAGTGGCTTCCGGCGCCCGTCGTGGAGAAGATCTGATGGCGAAAGTTGCCCAGAAAGTCATCCTGTCCCCGTCGCGGGACATCCCCTTCGACAAGCTCGTGCTAAGCCAGTCCAACGTCCGGCGCATCAAGGCGGGCGTCTCAGTGGAAGAACTGGCTGAGGATATCGCGCGGCGTGGTCTGCTGCAGGGCCTGAACGTCCGGCCTGTACTCGATGCTGATGGTGTCGAGACCGGCACGTTCGAAATCCCGGCCGGTGGCCGTCGTTTCCAGGCGCTGTCGCTGCTGGTGAAACAGAAGCGGCTCGCCAAGACCGCGCCGATCCCCTGCATCGTGCGGGACGCTGCGTCGGAGATCCTGGCCGAGGATGACTCGCTGGCGGAAAACATGCAGCGCGTTGCCCTGCATCCGCTCGACCAGTTCCGCGCCTTTCAGGCCTTGCGCGAGAAAGGTCAGGTCGAGGAAGCGATTGCGGCGGCCTTCTTCGTCACGCCGAAGATCGTGAAGCAGCGCCTGAAATTGGCCTCCGTGGCCCCTGCCCTGCTCGAGGTCTATGCCGAGGATGGCATGACGCTCGAGCAGCTGATGGCCTTCACGGTGAATCCTCACCACGGGCGTCAAGTGCAGGTCTGGGAAGCGGTGAAGAACTCCTGGAACAAGGAGCCCTACGCCATCCGCCGCATGCTGACCGAGACCTCGGTTCGGGCCTCGGATCGTCGCGCGGTCTTCGTTGGTGTCGATGCCTATGAGGCTGCAGGCGGTGTCGTGCTGCGCGATCTGTTTCAAGGCGATGACGGTGGTTGGCTCGAAGACCCTGCCCTGATCGACCGGCTGGTCGCCGAGAAGCTTCAGGCTGAGGCCGAAGCTCTGGCTTCGGAGGGATGGAAGTGGATCGAGGTCGCGACCGACCTGCCCTATGGCTACAGCCACGGTCTCCGGTGTCTGGCCGGTGATCCGGCACCGATGACCGACGAGGAAAGTGCGGTGCATGCGACGCTCCTCGCCGAGTATCGTGCGCTGGAGGAGGAATACTCCGGCCAGGACGAATACCCCGAAGAGATCGATGCGCGGCTCGGTCAGCTCGAGATGGCGATGGAAGCGCTCGAACAGCGGCCGCTGATCTACGACCCGGCCGAGGTTGCGCGCGCGGGTGTCTTCGTCACGCTGGATCGGGATGGCCGCCTTGCGGTCTATCGCGGCTATGTCCGGCCCGAGGACGAGCTGCGCGAGGAGACCGCGGTCCAGGATGGCGATGGCGCGGGCGTTATGGGGCAGGGGGGTGATGCCGGTGTTTCCAGCTGGAAGACGTCGATGACCTCCGCTGGGGGCACCGTCATCACTTCGGAGGGTCAGCCGATCCGCACGGACCTTTCCGAGGATGAGGACGACGGCGCACTCAAGCCGCTGCCCGAACGGCTGGTCATGGAACTGACCGCCCACCGGACACTGGCGCTCCGCGAGGCCATCGGGCGGTCGCCCGAAGTAGCGCTGACGCTCCTGCTCCTGAAGCTGGTGACGGATACCTTCCGCACCTCTTCCGCAACGGGCAGCTGTCTCGAAGCCTCGGTGCGTCATGTCTACATGTCTGCGCAGGCGCCCGATCTGAAAGACAGCGTCGTAGCGAAGCTGGTCGATGAGCGTCACGCCGCCTGGGAGGCCGATCTGCCTCTTGGTGACGATGCCGCGCTCTGGGACTATCTGACGGTCCTCGACCAGGGCAGCCGTCTGGCTCTGCTGGCGCATTGCCTCAGCTTTGGGATCAACGCGCTCCACGAGAAGGTGAACCCCTATGGGGCGGGCATCTCGGCCAGCGGTCTGACCCGCCGCATGACGCATGCCGATCTGGTGGCCCGCGCGGTCGATCTCGACATGGTCGAGGCGGGCTGGGAGCCGACGGTCGATGGCTATCTCAACCGTGTGCCCAGAGCACGCCATGGCATTCGACAGCCTCGTCAGCGGCAAGTTGTCGAAGCGGTCCATCGCCGGTTAGAAGTGTCCATTCCCGAGCCTGCGCCAGCGCCAGAGCAAAGCTGTCCGGAACAGTGAGAACAGGGACGCGCTGGCGGTAGGCGAGCGCCCGCGCGACCCCGTCGCCGTCGAGTTCTTCGACGACAAGGCCGAGACGAAGCAGATCATCACCGCCGAAGTTCTTCAGCTCGCGCTCATACAGAAGATCGGGCACGGAAAACTGGTAGGGCAGACGGAAACTGGCCTCCAGCAGCGACCCGCGCTCCAGATCGACAAGAACGGATGTGTCGGAGACCAGGACCCGCATCGGCTTCAGGCCCCATTTACGGCTTCAGGCAGCTGCGGCGGCTGAACTTCCATCATCTGGTTCAGCTCGCGCACCGACAAGCCCAGAAGCTCGGCCGCCTTCGGCTCGGAAACGGCCCCCTCGGCGAGTGCCCGGAACGTAAGCCGCCGGAACCGCGTCGGCTTCTCGCCCTTGAGTGCATACGGCTCTTCATAGGGAGGGCTGCGCCAGCCAAGTCGGTTGAACTCCTGGAACAGACGCCGGAACAACGGTTCGCTGAAGATGCCCAGATCCTTGCAGCGATACGTGATGGCTTGAACGCTGACGCCGAAGAGCTTCTTCAGCGCGAACAGTTCATCACCGCCGATCGACGTGCGGTTCTTGCCGATCTCGCTCCAAAGCGCGTCCGCAGGCATGAGAAAAGCTCCCGCGAACCGATGCGCAGCTTTCTCGGGATCGACGCCGTCGCCCACATCCATGATCATGTGGCCGAGCTCATGCGCGAGCGTGAAGCGCTGGCGCTCGCCCCAATCCTTGCCATTGACGACGATAACGGGAACCGAGCCCTTGCGGACGCGGCGGACCTGCGCCGTGAGCCCGTCGATATTCGTCAGGTCGATCGAGAGAACCTTGATGCCATGCTCTTCGAGCAGCTCGACAAGGTTCGGGATCGGATCGACCCCAAGCCCCCAGTGATCGCGCAGGCTTTCGGCTGCACGGTCGGCTTCTGACAGGCCCTGACGGACCGGGTAAGGTGCCTCTCGCGGCTTGTCCCATTCGACGCTCGCGAGATTCAGCGCCTCCTCAACCATCAGATAGCGTTCGAGCAGGTGCAGGACCTGCGCTTCGACCTGCGCCTCCTCACGCTTGCCCGTGATCTTCTTCTTGCGGAACTCGATCCCTTCGAGGGCCATGTCGTGATCGCCGACCAGGTAGTCCACCGAGACATCGAGCGCCGAGGCAAGCGCCATCAGGACGCCCGAGCTGGGCATCGATTCGTTGCGCTCGTATTTGCCGATCGCCTGAGCCGTGACGCGGTTTCCAATCTTCTCCTCCAACTCCCTGAGAGACAGGCCTGCTGCGGCACGGGCGAGCTTAAGCCTCTGTCCTATCACGTTTCTCGCCTCCTTGCGTGTGGTTTACAAACGATATATGATTAGCGAAGTTTTGTAAACTAAAACCCTTGAAGGCCAGTTAACCGATCCCCACCTAACAGGGTAAGCCGCTGCGGCGGCGAGGCAGAAGGAGAAAGGCAATGAACGAGCAGGCCCGGCCGCCGGACATGAGCGGCGAAGAACTGGCAGACGCGATCCGCGAGGAAATTCTCGAGGAGATCGCGGACCTTGAAGAGTACGCGAAGCTGGGCAAGGCCCCGCCGCGGTGCCGTGGCTACCGCTTCCGGGTGAACCGGGATCGGCATGAAGTCCACGAGGACAAGCCGACGCGCGAGACGATCCTGGAGGCGGCCGGGCTGACGCCCGCCGGAGACTGGAGCCTGCGCCTCAAGCTGAGCGGCGGCGGATACGAGCTGATCAAGCCCGGCGAGCGCGTCGATCTGCGGCGTCCTGGCGTCGAGAAGTTCAAGGCCCTGCCGCGCGACCAGACGGAGGGCTGAGGTGGCGATGCGGCGTCAGTTCGATCTGCCGGAAGAGGATCGGGCGTTTCTCGATGCCTACGGCTGCCCATGGGAGACCGTCGTGGACGGCTCTCCCTGGGTGCTCCTGCATGGTTTCGCAACGCAGGATGCTGGCTACAATCATGACGCCGTCACCGCCGCGATCCGGATCGAGACCGGCTACCCGAAGGCTGCACTCGACATGGTGTATTTCTACCCGGCACTGGCGCGGAAGGACGGCCGGGCCATCGGCGCGACCGAAGCGACGCAGGCGCTCGACGGCAAGGTCTTCCAGCGGTGGTCGCGGCACTACACGGCCGCCAACCCGTGGGTGGTCGGCGAACACAACCTCGGCACGCACGTCCTCATGGTCGAGGACTGGCTGATGCGGGAGTTCGAAAAATGCCCGGCGGCGTGATGGTCGGCCTGACCCTGAACGGAACGCAGCACGCGGCGCTGAAGGCGCACCTGTTTCCCGGCGATGGTTTGGAGGCGGCGGCTTTCCTGCTCTGTGGGGTGCGCGCCGGGGACCGGCGGACCCGCCTCATCGCGCGGGAGGTGTTCCCGGTGCCGTATTCGGCCTGTTCGATCCGGACGGATCGGCGGGTGACCTGGCCGACCGACACGATCCTCCCGCTGTTGGAGCGCGCCGAACGGTCGGGCGGCACGCTGGTCAAGGTGCACAGTCACCCCGGCGGCTATCCTGCCTTTTCCGGGGTCGATGACGACAGCGACCGGCTGCTCCTGCCGAGCCTTCGAGACTGGTTCGATGACGACCGGCCGCATGGCAGCGCGGTGATGCTCCCGGATGGCCGCATGTTCGGCCGGACCGTGGGGGCGGACGGCGCGATGCCGCCGCTCACGCAGATCAACGTCGCCGGTGACGATCTGCTCTTCTGGCATGATGGGGCATCCGGCGCCGGGGCGGTGCCCGGCTTCGCAGCCTCCCATGCGCAAGCCTTCGGCGAGGGGACGTTCGATCTTTTGCGGCGGCTCTCGGTCGCCGTTGTCGGCTGCTCCGGCACCGGCAGTCCGGTGATCGAGCAACTGGCCCGGCTCGGCGTCGGCGAGCTGGTGATCGTCGATGACGACACGGTCGAAGAGCGCAACCTCAACCGCATTCTGAACGCCACGGCTGCCGATGCCGAGAAGGGTCGGGCGAAAGTCGCCGTACTTGCCGGGGCGGTCGAGCGCATGGGGACGGGCACCCGCGTGATCGCGCTGGAACGAAGCCTGTGGTCGCCCGAGGCCATCGAGGCGGTGGCGCAATGCGATATCGTGTTCGGCTGCATGGACACGATCGACGGCCGGTTCCTGCTGAACACGCTCGCGACCTTCTATCAGCTCCCGTATTTCGACCTGGGCGTGCGCATTCACGCGGTTCCGGAAGGGCTGCGTCGGGGCGAAATCGTCGAGGTCTGCGGCAGCGTTCACTATCTGACGCCCGGCGGGTCGAGCCTTGTCAGCCGGGGCCTGTTCAGCCTCGACGACGTGCGCGCGGCCGGGCTTGCCCGCACCGACCCCGAGGCACATGCCCGGCAGATCGCCGATGGCTACATCTCCGGGGTTACGGTGCGGCGGCCGGCGGTGATCTCGCTCAACATGCTGATCGCCTCGCTGGCCGTAAACGATTTGCTGGCCCGCCTGCATCCGTTCCGGGACGACCCGAATGAGGCCTTCGCCCATATCGAGGTCAGCCTGAGCGAGATGGCGATGTTCCGGGACCCAAAGCCTGGTGCCTGTCCGGTCTTCCGTGGCGACCTGGGCAGAGGCGATACGCGGCCGCTGCTGGGTATGCCGGAGCTTTCCCGGAGGGTTGTTTGATGGCAGGGCATTGGCAGCGGTGGCAGAGCTGGCTGCGGGATCGGCTCAGGGTCCGGTTCCGCACTGAGTATGTCGACGAGGACGCGCCCGAGCGACCCCACGCCCGGACCCTTTATGTCGTGACCGAGGACGGCGCCCCCTGGAGCGCCGCCAAGCTTTGCCCGTGCGGCTGCGGCGAGACCCTGCACATGAACCTGCTACCCGACGAGCGACCGGTGTGGAGGCTGGCGGTCGATGGGGCCGGTTTCGGCACGCTGCATCCATCGGTGCACCGGATGAAGGGTTGCCGGGCGCACTTCTGGTTCCGGGCCGGAAAGGTTCATTGGTGCGGGGATCAGAAGTCGCCGCTGTGGAAGGATATCCGGTTGCTGCTGGGCTGGCAGAGGGCCGGGTGAGAAAGAAGGATCAAGGCAGAGGAGACGAAGCAAATGGCGACCAACACGGGCAATGGCTTCCGGCGCGGCGCGGTGACCGGACGGACGCAATTCGAGCGGCCAGACGATCTCTGGCAGAAACGCGACGAGCGCACGGGCCGCTTCATGGAAGTGAAGGACGATGGCAAGCCGTTCAAGGGCGTGGCGCGCGAGCCGGACGGCCGCGATACCAAGAACGGCTGAAATGGGATGCCCGCCCTCAGAAGAGGGTGCTCTGACTAGTCGCGGCCGCATTGCGCCGCACAATGGAGGTTCACGTTTCCGGGATGCTCCTCCTGGGCACGCATGACTGGTTCCAGGACGCAGCGGCGCACGACATGCACAGATCCGACCGGCAGCTATGGGCCGATCGCGTAGGTCAAGTCTTCAACTGATGGCTAGGTCGCCCGCGGTCTTTCCCGCCTCCAACGCTTCCACGAACCACTGCGGTTTGCGCCCCCGGCCGGACCAGGTGAGCGCCGGGTTCTCAGGGTGCCGGTATTTCGCCGCGGGCGCACGGGAGGTTTTCATCTCGGTGCCGACAAGTTCGGCCAGAGTGTAGCCCAGATCCCGGGCGAGAGCTTCCACCTTGGCGCGGGCTTCCCCCTTTTGCCGATCCTCAAAGGTGGAGATCGCCTTGGCGACATCCTTCTGCATTTTCTTCAGCTCGCTGAGCGACAGTGCGTCGAGATCGTAATCAGCCATTGGTGCGCTCCGTGTCCTGAATGTCCCGGTATCGATAGCCCGTCGCGGCAGGGTGCCGCAACTCCCGGCAGGCAAGGGCAGGGGTGGCAAAGGCTGGTGATCGCCGTTTCGTCGCCAGGAAGGTGCTGAATGGGGGGCAGGTAGTCCCGATTGCCGGGATGACAGGGCCTGGCATGGGCTCCCCGCGCATCTCTGTCTCCCGGGCCATCCCTTCGACTGACAATCCCCTAATCCCGTTCGGGCTCTCGCGCGCAACCCCGCGTCAGTCCGGGCCGTGTTGCCCCTTTGGGGCTGCCCGCTCCACCCCGGTCCTCTGGGGGTTTCCGGTGTCCGTTCCGTCCACCGTGCACGCGTCACCCGACGGGCTTTTTCCGGGTCTTGTCGAAGGGACGGTCCCGAAGACAGGACACACAGGAGCTTACCATGCAGAACATCGTCATCCTCGCCGGCAACATCGGTCAGACCCCCGAAGTCCGCACCACCCAGGGGGCTACCCGGATCACCAACTTCAGCCTCGCCACCTCCCGCCCCCGCCTCTCGGAAGGTCGCGTCCTGCGCGACGAGAACGGCTACCGTGTCATGGACACCGAATGGCACCGCATCACCTGCTGGGGCGGTCTCGGCAAGACGGTCGCGGAGCACTGCGAAAAGGGCATGAAGGTCCTCGTCCACGGCCGCATCCACTAC
>NZ_JACIYP010000187.1 GCF_014359905.1 Hoeflea sp.
GGGTGATCTTCATGCTGTCGCGTCTTACAGGTTTCCATCGCAGACCGTTCGATTCACTGAGCGAGCAGGAAATCCTCGCGCTCGCCATTTCTTCGGAAGAAGACGACGCCCGCATTTATCTCGCCTATGCGGATCATCTGCATGGGGATTACCCGCAGTCGGCGAAGGTGTTTGAGGAAATGGCGGCGGAGGAGGGCGAGCATCGTGCCCTGCTGATCGAGCGTCACAAGGCGCGCTTCGGCGATCGCATTCCGCTTATTCGTCGCGACCATGTGCGCGGGTATTATGAACGCAAGCCAGATTGGCTGGTCAAGAACCTCTCGATCGACAGGATCCGGCAGACTGCGGAGGACATGGAAGCCCAGGCCCACACATTCTATCTCGCCGCGGCGCGCCGCACCTCGGATGCTGACACGCGAAAGCTTCTGGGTGATCTCGCGCTGGCGGAAAAGGGACATGAATCGCTCGCCCGGCGGCTGGGCCTTGAGCACGCGCCCGCGGACGTGAAGGCGCAAGAGGCGGAAACCGCGCGGCGGAAATTCATCCTGACCTATGTACAGCCGGGTCTTGCTGGACTGATGGACGGTTCGGTCTCGACTTTGGCGCCGATTTTCGCCACCGCCTTCGCCACGGGCGACACCTGGACGACCTTTCTGGTTGGACTGTCAGCCTCCATCGGAGCCGGGATTTCGATGGGCTTCACCGAAGCTGCCCATGATGACGGGGTGATCTCCGGTCGGGGATCGCCGCTCAAGCGTGGACTCGCATCAGGGATCATGACGGCAATCGGCGGCCTGGGTCATGCGCTTCCCTATTTGATCCCCGACTTCACCCTTGCAACCACAGTCGCCATTGCCGTGGTCTTTATCGAACTCTGGGTCATCGCCTGGATCCAGAACCACTGGATGGAAACCCCATGGAGCCGGGCGATTTTTCAGGTCGTCCTGGGTGGCGCGCTGGTTTTTGCCGCAGGCATTCTGATCGGCAACGCGTGATACCGGCATGCGGCGATTCACACCCTTGCGGCTTGGGGTTGCGCTTCCGATCACATGTCGTATTCCCAATGGCAATCGCATATTTGCCAGGCCCCGAAACGGATGCCGGTCGTGATGGGGATGTAATGAATCGCATCCGCGCCATTAACAGTGAAACAAGGACCCGGTGCGGTTGAGCCATCCCAAGCCGCCCGGACTATTGCTATTTTCGGCCCCGTGAAAGATATGTGCCCGGTCAGACTGGTAGTAACCCGTCATCTGCAATTATGATGGGTGTGAAGGCGTAGCGATGGTGAATGATCTGGTTATCTGGTTGCTGGCTCGCAATCGGCAGACAAAGCAACTTACCATGATGGTGGCCGACGGCCTCATCGTTATCCTTGCGGCCTGGCTTGCCTTCAGCATCCGCTTCAGTGCCATTCATGTGCCCAATTACCCGCAATCCATGATGATTCTGGCTGGTCCGGTCATCGCAATCCCGCTTTTTTACAGCTTTGGCCTGTATCGTTCCCTGATCCGCTATGTGGGCGAGGATGCGATCTGGTCTGCCTTCAAGGCAGTCGGTCTGACGGCTTTGCTATGGGGATTGCTGGCTTTCATGATCAGGGCTTATGGCATTGAAGGTTTGCCACGCTCGGTTTTGGTCCTGTTCTGGCTGCTGACGCTCATCATGGTGATCAGTTCCCGGTTTGTGGCGCGCTGGTTCCTTCTGCTGCAGTCCGATTCCCCCCGACCTCAGCGCCACATCATCATCTATGGCGCAGGAGAAGCCGCCCGGCAGATCTCGGCGTCCCTTAAAAGCGACAATCCCCGGCTCTCAGTCCTGCACGTGGTCGAGGATCCCAATCTGCAGGGGAGTCTCATGGGCGGCGACGCGGTCTACCTTGCCGACGATGTGCCCGAGCTTATCAGGCGCTACGATATCAAGGACGCCATCGTTACCCTGCGAACCGCCAGCAACATCAAGCGCGTCAAGGTCGTGGAAACACTGCGAAAACTGGGGGTGAAGGTTCGGATCCTTCCGGCATTCGCGGATATTGCCGATGGCAAGCATGCGGTCAACATGATCCGCGAAGTCGAAATCGGGGATCTTCTGGGCCGCGATATCGTCACGCCTGACAAGCAGCTGATGGAAGCCAACACCAGCGGCAAGGTCGTCATGGTCACCGGCGGCGGAGGGACAATCGGCTCCGAACTGTGCCGGCAGGCGGCGTCCCTGGGAGCAGCCAAGCTGGTGTTGATGGAGACGAGCGAATTCGCGCTCTACCAGATCGCCCATGAACTCGAGCTTCAGGCCGAAATGGAGATCGTCCCGGTGCTTGGATCGGTCAATGACAATTCACTGGTGCGCCGCGTCATACGCGAGCACCGGGTCCAGACCGTCTTCCATGCGGCCGCCTACAAGCATGTCACGCTGGTGCAGGCCAACAGTTTTGAAGGTGTCAGGAACAATGCGCTGGGAACGCTCTCGGTCGCTTCGGCAGTCTATGACACGGACGCCGAGGTTCTGGTTCTGATATCCACCGACAAGGCTGTCTGTCCTACAAGCGTCATGGGAGCCTCCAAGCGCATTGCCGAGCTGATTGTCCAGGACTTTGCAGCGCGTGCGAAGGCGCACAAGCCGGAGAAGACCTTCTGCGCGGTCCGTTTTGGCAATGTGATCGGTTCCAGCGGTTCGGTGATACCGCTGTTCCGCCGGCAGATCCGGAATGGCGGGCCCTTGACGATAACCCACCCGCAGGCCACCCGTTACTTCATGTCCATCGAGGAAGCGGCGCAATTGGTCATCCAGGCTAGCAGTCTTGCGCGGCCGGAAAACCAGACGCTGGAGGACCGGGGGAACATCTTCATCCTCGATATGGGCGAACCGGTTCGCATCATGGATCTGGCGGTCAAGCTGATCGAGCTGTCGAATCTCACCGTGTGCGATGAGGACAATCCCGATGGAGACATCGCCATCAAGGAGATTGGCTTGCGGCCCGGCGAAAAGCTCCATGAGGTTCTGCTCGAATCCGTGGAGCCGCCCCACCCGACCATGCACCCGAAAATATCGGTAGCCCTCGAGCCAGCCCCGGACCAGCTGGATCTGGAGCAGTTGTATCGCGACCTGGAATCCGTGATCGCCGCCCAGGACCATGGCAAGCTGATGGACCTGCTTGCTACGGTCACCATCCGGAGCAAGCAAGCCGACCCGGCGCATATCTGATCGCGGTCCCTTTCCCGCATCAAATGCCTGCCGGTCCGAGGATTGTCGGCCTTGATTTTTGCCCGCAGCTGAAGTGTCATCCCAAAACCATTCAAATCATCTATTTGCGGCTCCATGAAAATTCTTCCCTCGACCATCGGTCTGGGTGTCACCATGACCATCGGTTACGGGACCCTGTATTACTCGTTCGCTGTGCTTGCTCCCGAGATCGCCCGGGCATTCGGGTGGGAGGAAAGCTTCGTCTTTGCCATCTTCTCGATCGGCCTTTTGGCCGGGGCTGTCTCGGCGCCGATCATCGGCCGGATGATCGACCGGTTCGGCGCACGTTGGGTCATGAGTGCCGGATCGCTCGCGGCGGCAGCCACGCTCGCCCTGATTGCCATCATGCAGAATGCCTGGCAATTCACCGGTCTTGCGTTGATGGCGGAGTTCGTCGCGATTGCGGTTCAGTATGATGCCGGCTTTGCCGCCCTTGCCCAGCGCTATGGCCGCAGCGCCCGCGCCGAAATCACGCTCGTCACTCTGATTGCCGGTTTCGCCTCCACCGTGTTCTGGCCGCTGATTCAATGGCTGTTGACCCAGATGACCTGGCGGGAGGTCTATCTGGTTCTGGCCGCCATGAACCTCCTGATCGCGCTGCCGATTCACCTGACCATGCCAAGAGGACGGCAGACGCCGCCAGAGATGCCGGCGGAGGAGACAGGGCTCCCGGTCGTCCGGTCCTACCGGCACGTGACCGGCAGCCGTCCGATGGTCCTGCTCGGCATCAGCCTGGCGAGCGGCGGGTTCGTGCTGTCGGCCATAGGGGCGTCACTGTTGATTCTTCTGGGCGACATCGGCTTTGCCACGGCGACTGCGACGATTGCCGCCAGCTGTATCGGTCCATCCCAGGTGGCGGCGCGTCTGTTCGAATATGCGCGTCGCAGCAACTTCTCGCCGCCCATGACGGCGATCATCGCGGCATCGGCCATGGTGCTCGGAGTGGCGCTGCTGGGAGTGACTCTTGTGGCCCTGGTCCCGGCCTTCCTCTTTGCCTTCGCGGTCATGTATGGCGCAGGTCAGGGACTGACATCAATCGTGCGCGGCATGCTGCCGCTGCACTATTTCGGTCCGGAAGGATATGGCCGGCGCACCGGGACCCTGTCGGGCTTCCGCATGGTGTTGTCGGCGGCGGCGCCCTTTACCATCATCTTCCTCAACGAGCGCCTGGGAACGGCAACCGCAATCGGCTGCCTCTTGGCCCTGTCGCTGCTCTCGATGATGTCGCTGCTGGTGCTGGTGCGGCTTATGGAAAGGCCGAAGCCTGATTGACCGGCGGAGATTCGAGAAGGGCCGGTTACTTCACCGCCCCGACCAGAACATCGGAGCCGTTCTCGATGGTCACCCATCGGCCCGAATTGTTCGATGCCTGACGCTTGAGATAGCTGTAGGGCGTCTCGCGCCAGCTCTTGACCTGATCGACCAGATTGTCGAGCACGAAATCGCCTTCAGAGGTCCTGAGCGTCAGCACCGCGTGGCCTTCACCATCCGGTTTGCGAACCACGGTGATCAGTGCGTCTGCGGCTGAAAATCCGCGTTCGATCAGCATGTGCCGCTTGAGCAGCACGTAATCCTCGCAATCGCCGGCGACGTCGGGATAGGTCCACACTTCTTCCTTGCCGAACAGTTCGAGATCGGTTTTCGGCATCACCGAAAGATTCACCGCCCGGTTTATCTCCCTGATCACGTCCCAGCCGTAATCCGTCACCTTCGGTGCAGCCCCGGAACCCTTGACCGGCTTGCACTCGGATTCGTACTGCTTGCAGAACTCATAATGCCCGATGGGTTGCGAGGTGATGCGGCCCGTTTCCATAGACAGACCCGAAGCCATGCCTCCGGACGGGATTGCGATGGACGCAATCATGGCAATCAAAGCCCGCTTTGTCAGTCCCGGTCCGCAAAACATTGCCGGATTACCTCACGCCGTCCCGAATTCGTTAACAAAGAGTTAAGAATGTATGGCGCGAAGAGTCAATCGCGGGGCCAGGGCCTTCTGGCGACATGGTTACCGACCGGGACATTTCGATCACACACCGCCTACTCCCGCAGTCTCATCGTGGCGACGAGCGTTCCGCGGCCCATGTCGTACGGGCATTCAGCTCTGTGCTGTGATCGTGTCCACGGCGCCAAGAATCCGGGCGATGTCTTCCTCGCGGGAAAGCCGGTGGTCGCCATCCCGGATCAGGGTCAGGGTTACGTTCTCGGAGGGCAGATGTTCGACGAGCCTGAGCGCATGGCGCCAAGGAACATCCGGATCTGCCATGCCCTGGATGATGTGAACCGGAGCGCCAGTATCAATCAGGCCGTCCAGAACCCTGTTGTTGCGGCCATCCTCGAACAAGGCCATGGTAAAAATGTTCGGGTCCGGGCCGTAGGGCGTCGGTTCTTCGTAAAATCCGTCGCGCTCGAGGCTCGCGCGCTGCGCGTCCGTGAGTTCCGGCTCCATCAGTTCCAGCGTGAAATCCGGCGCCGGCGCGATCAGCACCAGCCCCGCCACGCGGTCGCCCAGGCCTCGGGCCTTGAGCTCCTGCACCATCCTGAGCGCGATCCAGCCGCCCATGGACGAGCCGACCAGGATCTGCGGCCCAAAGGTGTAATGGTCAATCGCCGCCAGGGCTTCCTCCAGCCATCGCGAAATCGTGCCGTCACGGAAACTGCCGCCCGATGCCCCGTGCCCGGAATAATCAAGGCGCAGGCAGGCCTGGCCCTTCAGCCCGGCCTGGCGGCACAGTGCTTCCGCCTTGGAGCCGGTCATGTCCGACCGGTAGCCGCCAAGCCAGACCACGCCCGGCAATCCGGCGCCTTTTTCTCCCGCTTTGCGAGCGAGCACTGCGATCGAGCGCAGGTCTGCGCCGGTGCCTACGTCCAGCCTTACGGCATCCGGTTCTGTCATGCTCCTGGCTCCCCTGTCTGTGTCCTTCGGAGCCTTTTACAAGATTCGCGGCCGCTCGACCGTCCATATGGTGATTTTTTCGCAGAGCCATGCTATTGACACCGGCCAGCCGATAACGACATTGCGCGCCAGAAACAAATGCTCGCATGCCGCAACCGGCGGATTTGGACGAGTTAATCAGGAGACCGAAGCCATTCGCAGACCATTTAGAGCGCCGCCAACCGCCAACGAAGGCCCCCGCGCAAACCAGAACATCAGGACCCCGACGGTCCAGCTCATTGATTCCGAAGGCCACAATCATGGCGTCGTGCCGACTGATCAGGCGTTGGCCATGGCGGAAGAAGTTGGCCTCGACCTGGTCGAAATCAACTCTGCAGGCGACGTGCCGGTTTGCAAGATCGTCGATCTGGGCAAGCTGAAATACGCCTCGCAGAAGAAAGCCTCCGAAGCGCGCAAGAAGCAGAAGACCGTCGAGGTCAAGGAAATCAAGATGCGCCCCAACATCGACACCCATGATTACGAGGTGAAGATGCGCGCCATGAACCGGTTTTTCGACGAAGGCGACAAGGTCAAGGTCACGCTCAGGTTCCGTGGCCGTGAGATGGCGCATATGGAGCTCGGCATGAAGCTGCTCCAGAAGGTCAAGGACGATACAGTCTCCATCGCCAAGGTCGAGGCCGAGCCCAAGCTCGAGGGCCGTCAGATGATGATGGTTCTGGCACCGCGCTGATTGGTTCCTGCCGTTCCCTGAAATGGCCGTAATTCTGATATCTTGGAAGACCGCGACCTGTCGCGGTCTTTTTCATGTGCCGCTGGCGCGTTCATAGCGGGTGGGGACAAGCATGCTGGCAACCAGGATCAATCTCGGTCGCGTTCAGAAAATCCGCATTGCCGCATTCTGGCTTATCGCCGGGATGCTCGGCTTTATGCTGCTGTTCGTTCGCTCCGGTTGGGAGGATACTGCGCCCTTCGGCCTCGGTGTCGAGGACGCCATAGAACTCCTGGGCCTTGGGCTGATCGGCATCGCCGTCACAGGCCGGCTGTGGGCGACGCTCTATGTCGGCGGGCGCAAATCCATCCAGCTCGTGCAGGATGGTCCCTATTCCGTTACCCGCAATCCGCTTTATGTCTTTTCCACCATCGGCGCCTTCGGCGTGGGCATGCAGGCGGGCAGCCTCCTCGTGGGCGGTCTGGCGGCGCTGGTCACCGCACTCATCCTTACCGTCACCGCCCGTCAGGAAGCGGGTTTCCTGCGAGCCAGGTTTGGCGCCGAGTTCGAGGAATACGAAAAGCGCGTGCCGATGTTCTTTCCCAGGCCCTCGCTTTATGTCGAGCCCGAGACGCTTCAGATCCTGCCGCGCAGGCTCTATTCGACCCTTTTCGACGGCGCTTTCTTCTTCCTTGCCTTTCCGCTCCTCGAACTTGTCGAAGTCTTTCAGGAGCATGATCTCCTTCCCGTGTTCTTCACAGCCTATTGAGAATCACCGGTCCGACCTTCGGGTCTTGCATCTCGAGC
>NZ_JACIYP010000188.1 GCF_014359905.1 Hoeflea sp.
CGCGAAACAGGTGGCCGAAAGTGTTATGCGACATGCGGGACAACCATCATCAGGGCGGGCTCGGCCCGCTTTTGAACATTTGCGGTGACTTCTAGAGGAAACCGGGGGGCGGGGGGAAGCCTTTTTGTGCAAAGAACCTCCTGCCACCGCTGTTTCGTTGACATCACGATTGTTTACGTCTCACATGTCACCATAAATTTTGCCACATTCAGCCCCTTCAAAGAGGCAACTCGAATACATTGATCAAGGACTGTCCGATGCGTTTTGCAATTTCCGCCCTGTTGGCTGTATCCGCCATGCTCGCCCCTTTTTCAGCCTGGGCTCAAAGCGCCGACGCCACCGGCCTGATCGCCGAGGTGTCTCCCGCAGAACAGATCATCAAGCTGGATGATGGAAAGATCTACCAGACCCCGACCGAGTTCAATTTCGAAGGCCTGGAGAAGGATGTGGAAGTGGTGATCTTCTACACCGAAGTCGACGGCAAGCGGATGATCAACGACCTCGAACTGGTGCAGTAACCGGTACGCGATTCTGCAACCCCTATTTTCCGCATTTGAAGGTTCCTCGTGAACTCGGCAGACCGAACCATCTGAATGACGCCCTGCCTTTCGGCCAGGGCAGCAGCGCATCGCCTTGTGGCGACCGCGCCGGGTTCGCGTGCGCGCGAACAAACACCCATTCAGAGGACGGCAATTGAACAACTATTTCGAAAGCCCCTTCCGGGGCGTTACGCTCGACAAGCAGGTCACCAACCCGAACATCATCGTTGGCCGCTACAGCTATTACTCGGGCTACTACCACGGCCACAGCTTCGATGACTGCGCGCGATTCCTCCTGCCCGACGAAGGCGTCGACCGCCTCGTGATCGGCAGCTTCTGCTCGATCGGATCGGGGGCGGCCTTCATAATGGCGGGTAATCAAGGCCACCGGAACGACTGGATCAGCACGTTTCCGTTCTATTGGATGTCGGAGGTTGCAGTCTTCGAAGGTGCCGTGAACGGATACCGGGCCGCAGGCGACACAGTCATCGGCCATGACGTCTGGATCGGCTCGGAGGCGATCATCATGCCGGGCGTGAGAATCGGCGACGGGGCCGTGGTCGGCACCCGAGCCGTCGTGACCCGCGATGTGGAACCCTACTCCATCGTTGCGGACAATCCGGCGCGGACGATCAGGCGGCGTTTCGACGACAGGCTCGTCGAACGTCTGCTTGAGATGAGATGGTGGGACTGGCCCGAAGATGAGTTGCAGGTCATGATGCCGCTGCTGACCAGCGGTGACGTCGAAACGCTCCACCATCACTGGAACGAGCGGATCCGAGCCGACTGAAAGGCAGGCACCCGTCCCGAACCGAGGGGCGGGTGCATTCTGCCGGCGGTTTCGGAGCGGTGCCGGGATGCAGTGGGGCAAAACGCGCAGGCAAAAAAGTTTACACCCAGCCGATGCTGCCGTCCTTGATTTTCAGCACCCGGTCCTGCGGAATATCGATCATCGACGCGTCGTCATCCGGCACCCCGCCGATCCGGTTGAACAGGGTGCGCACGACGCCGCCATGGGCGACGCAGATGGTCGGGCCGGTGATCGTGGCCAGGAACCGATCGATACGGTTGGCCAGCATGGCGTAGCTTTCAGCCCGCTCGCCTGGCGGCCTGAAATCCCATTTGCCAGCATCGCGCTGTTCGATGAGATGGGGCGAGTGCACCGCAACTTCGTCGAGCGTCTGGCCTTCCCAGTCCCCGAAGGACAATTCGATCAGCAGCGGATCGGTGCGGTATCCGCCGGGCTCGAGGCCGGCCGCCTCACGCACCAGTTCCATGGTTTCCCGGGTCCGCCCCAGCGGGCTCGCCACCCAGTCAAACCGGGACAGCGGAAATTCAAGATCCGGAATCGATGCCAGGGTGCGACCGTTCTTCCGTGCCTGGCTGCGGCCGGTGTCATTGAGCGGGATGTCGCGCGCGCCCTGAAGCCGCTCCTCCCGGTTGTAGTCCGTCTGTCCGTGGCGGATCACATAGAGAAGCATGCCGTTTGGTCCTGGTCTCGCTTTGCGCTTTTACACTCTGATCCTAGACGACGCTTATGTCAGGCGCATCAACAGCCTTCATGCCGATGGTGTGATAGCCAGAATCGACATGCAGGATCTCTCCGGTGACGGCGCGCGACAGATCCGACACCAAGTATAGCGCGGAATCGCCGACCTCATCGATGGTCACCGTGCGCTTGAGCGGCGAATTGTACTCGTTCCACTTGAGGATATAGCGGAAATCGCCGATTCCCGAGGCGGCAAGCGTCTTGATCGGGCCGGCGGAGATGGCGTTGACTCGGATGTTGGAGCCGCCCAGGTCGACCGCCAGATAGCGCACGCTGGCCTCGAGCGCGGCCTTGGCGACGCCCATGACGTTGTAATGCGGCATCACTTTTTCCGCGCCGTAATAGGTCAGCGTCAGGATCGAGCCGCCATCGGTCATCAGCGGTTCCGCCCGCTTGGCCACCGCCGTCAGCGAATAGACCGAGATGTCCATGGTCCGGGTGAAATTCTCCCGGCTGGTTTCGACATAGCGGCCGGTGAGCTCGTCCTTGTCGGAAAACGCAATGGCGTGAACCACAAAATCGAGTTTGCCCCACTTTGATTCGAGTTCCGCGAACACCGCGTCAATGGTGTCGAGATCGGTGACGTCGCAATGACCGGCGACGATCGCGCCAAGGTCTGCGGCCAGCGGCTCGACGCGCTTTTTGAGCGCTTCGCCCTGATAGGTCAGAGCCAGCTCGGCGCCTGCGTCGGCACACGCCTTTGCAATGCCCCAGGCGATGGACCGATTGTTGGCCACGCCCATGATCAGGCCGCGTTTGCCTTTCATCAGGCCGGAAGTGTCAGCCATTGCATTCTCCCTCGAAATTATCGCGCAGGCTATGGCACACGGGGCCCTTGGCTGCAAGTCGCGGTTGCTAATGGCGCACAGCGCCGGGTGATTGGTTCAAACGTTTTAGACAGCTCAAATATAGAGTTCCTTCCCGTCTGATCGCATCAGATCGATCAGCCGGGGATCCGGTTTTTCCGGCAGCATCACACGCAGGTGAACGAGAAGCGCGCCGCGCCCGCCTTTGGCGGTGGGAAGCCCCTTTTCCTGGACGCGAAGCACGGTGTCGGATCCGGACCATTTCGGAACTTCGATCTTCAAGGGGCCGTCGAGACTCCGAAAAACGATGGACCCGCCGAGCACAGCCTCTGCAAGGTCAATCCCATGCTCGCCATGAAGGTCGGCGCCCGAAGAATGGAACCGCGGATGCTTCTGATGACGGATAGTGACGATTGCATCGCCGAGCGCGGAGGGATTGGGCGAGGGGACCTGGATCTCGGCCCCGTCGACAGTGCCCGCGGGTACGGCGAAAGCCACGGCGTTGCCCTCCGCAAACGCGATTTCCGCGTTGCCGCCGGCAAAGGCGGCTTCAAGGCTGATCTCGACGTGATGCCGGGTCACAGGCAATGCCGAGTTCGGCCTTTGCCGGGTCTGCCACTTGGTGAAAAGAGCATCCAGCGCGTCGAGCGGATCCTCATCCATTCCAGGCGCATCTGTCTCCGTCCGGCGTCCCGGGGACGCCTTGCCCTGTGCAGCGTTGCGCGCCGCGTTCTGCTTGGCTTGCCTGGCTGCCGCTTCACCGAAAATGTGGGAGACCATGTCCTTGAAGCTGGTCTCGTCCAGCTCCTCGCCGGTTTCGCCACCGGCGTTCCCGCCCGTGGCGGCGCCCATCGTCTGCTTGTTCATGGCCTCCTTGAAAGCCTTGAAGGGATTGACCGAAAATCCGCGGGCCGGTTTTGCCTGCCGGCGTCCGCGGGCATCGATCAGGCCGGCGTCGAACTTCACCCGCAGCTCCGGATCGACCAGCAATTTGTAGGCATGGGCAATTTCCGCAAACCGGCCCCCGGCCTGCGGATCGCCCGGGTTCTGATCCGGATGCCATGTCTTGGCGAGCTGCCTGTAAGCGCTCTTGATGTCTTCAGTCCTTGCCGTCTTGCTGACGCCGAGCACCGTGTACGGACTACGCATGTTACAATTCCCGTATGGGCTTTTCTCGGGAAAGCGTAGCGAGGATTTGCTAACCATCCGTGTACAAACGGAAAACTACGGAAAAACGCGGGCCGCGCGACCGTTCCCGGCATGATCTGCCAAGCTTGAAAATCGAATGCGCATCAAAAATATGTCATGAATATCAATAAATTAAATTTCAGGTGCGTCAGCTGCCGGCCCGCTCGAGGCTGACAAGATCCCAGTCGCCATCCGGGCGGCGGCAGGCGCGTCCGTCAAACAGTCCGACGCCGTCATAGCCGTGGCGCGTGGTCTGAAACAGCCGGCATGTCCTTGCCCCATCGGTCACCGTTTTCAGACTGGAGATCACGCCCGCTGATCCGGTGAGGGGATTGGACCAGGGCCGCGGTTCGCTCAGGTCGGTCTGGCCCAATCCGCCGACGAGTTCCCGGATCACGGTCTCGTCCGACATGATCTCGCTGTCGGCGGACAGAGGCGTAATCGCCCCGGTCGTCGTCTGGTCCAGGGAAAGAGCCGAGACGCCCGACGAGCCCGCGCCCATGCATCCAGACAGCGCTAGGCAAGCGGGAATGACAAGCGCCAAAAGCGCGCGGCAAAGCGTCCCGCCCTTTTCCACTTTGTCCGCTTCTGTTAGGTCAATCGCCATTGCACTGCCACTCCGGCCTGGAGGCATGAGGAAAGACTATGACCGAATCAGGGTTAACAACTGGTGACTTTACCGAAGCAGCCGAGCCGTACCGGCTTTTTGCCAAGTGGCTGGAGGACGCCACAGCCTCCGAACCCAATGATCCCAATGCGCTGGCGCTGGCGACGGTTGACGCCGATGGCATGCCCGATGTGCGCATGGTCCTGCTCAAGGGATTTGATGAGCGCGGTTTCGTCTTCTACACCAATTTCGAAAGCGCCAAGGGCCGGGAGATTCTCGGGTCCATGAAGGCGGCGATGTGCTTTCACTGGAAGTCGCTGCGGCGGCAGGTCCGCGTGCGCGGGCCGGTGGAGCAGGTCAGTGATGCCGAGGCCGATGAATATTACGCCTCGCGCCCCCGCGGCAGCCGCATCGGCGCCTGGGCGTCCAAGCAGTCGCGCCCGCTCGAGAACCGCTTCGCGCTCGAAAAGGCTGTGGCCGAATACACCGCCCGCCATGCGGTCGGCGACATTCCGCGTCCGCCGCATTGGTCGGGCTTTCGGATCGTTCCCCAGTCCATCGAGTTCTGGCATGATCGGCCGTTCCGGCTGCACGACCGCGTCGTGTTCACGCGCAGCGCGGATGATTGGGACAAGACCCGGCTTTACCCATAAGCGCAGGAGACGCGCTGCGCCTCTGGAAGCTCAGCTCAGCGCAAACGGAATGCCCGACGCCAAAGCGCCGACATACCGGCTTTTCTGATAATAGCCGTTGAGCGAAATCCGCTGCAGCGCGAACAGATCCTGCAGGCTTTGCCGGTGCAGCACGCCCGGATTCGTGGTGACGGCGAGCTTGAAGCCGAGATCCCGGGCGGCCTGATATTCCCGTGGACCGGCGGCGCAGCGGTCGCCATAGGGGTAAGCCATCGTTTCCGGCGTCTGGCCGGTGATCGCGGCGACCCGCTCGGCGGACCGGGCGATCTCGGAGCGCATCTGGTCCGGCGCCAGATGGGCCAGGTTCATGTGGCCGATGGTATGAGCGCCCAGATGGGCAAGCCGCGAGGCTGCAAGCTCACGCAGTTCGGCTTCATCCATGACTTCCCGGTCGACAATGCCTGTCGGGCAGATCCCTGCCTGTTTGGCCTTTGCATCAAGCCGGTCGACGATGGCTGATTGTTCGGCGCAGGCGAGCGCCTTGTGCAGCCGGTCGAAGGCCGCGTATTTTTCAAGCAGGGTTCGGGTCGGCAGGGTGATCTCGCCATGGCCGTAATCGAAGCTGAATTCATCGATCTTGCCGATCAACTGCTCGGCGGTCTCCCACCAGATCGAGTGGGTGCGGTCGACGAAACCGCCCGAGATGAAGATCGTGTAGGGGACGCCGTGTTTCTCGAACACCGGCCGGGCATGCTGATCATTGTCCCGATACCCGTCATCAAGGGTAAACACCATGGCCGGCCCCGGCGGGTCGGGCCTGGCGAGAAATTCGGGCAGGTCATGAAGGGCCACCGGAATATGGCCGTCATTCTTCAGCCTGGTGATGCTTGCATCGAGAAACGCGGGCGTGACGGTGAGGTGGGCTGCCGGATTGAAGTCCTTGTGAAGGGCCGGCCGGACATGATGCAGCGTAAAGATTGCGCCCAGGCCGCGCGCGCCAGCCATGAGGCCGGTCCTCGACAACAGCGATACGGCCTCAAGCCCGCCTTGAATGACGGCGCGCTTGACCATTCTTCTTGCGGCGACTGTATTGGGTCCGTACATGATTCCGATCCGAAAAGCCCCGACAGGCGCGAGCAATCCGAATACGGTACCAGTTGCGGCTTAACCGATGTTGAATCAAGCCCGAATTTCGATGGTGGCCTGCAGTTCAACGCGTTGGCCCGGTCGCAGAGGGCTCGGTTTCCGCGCGCTACGCCGCGCCGAGCAACTCCGAAAAATCGCCTTCGGAGTCATACCGGCTGAATATCCCATGCACCTTGTCGCGGACCGATTGCGGGATATCCTTGCCCCGGCCGACTGTCCCCTTGTTGAGACGCAGGGCCTTGTCCGGATCGGTGGTGCCAAACTGCTCGGCGAGCCTGGCGGGATCGATGTGATTTCCGCCGACAAACGCGGCGATTCGGTCAGCCAGTTTTGTTTTGTCGCCCTTGAAATCCTTCTCATAGGAAACCCAAAGCGGCTCGACCAAGCCCATGGCCTCGCATTTCTTCCAGGTCAGATAGAACTGGATGTAGTACACAGTACTCCTGTCGGCCAGAAGGTGCAGCCTATCCTCCCGATCCATCTCGACATAATTCGAAGGCAGTCCGTCATCGAAGAAATTGAGATCGGAACCGGGTCCGGTTGGCCGCCAGTCGAGGAACATGTCATCAAGGCTGACGAGCGTGTCAAAATAGTTGCGGTAGGTGACGATGGGCTTGATCCGGTAAAGCTGCATCTGCCGGCAGAGATACGGCGTGCAACGGATATGATGTTGGGCAACGTAGCCCATGCCGTTGATGCCGTTGCGGATCAGGGCCAGTTCGTCGGTCTCCTGTTCGCGCAGGTTCATCCCGAGACTTGAAGTCGACTTCGGTGACATCGCCGCTGCGGCAAGGCTCACGCCAGGCAGGTTGGCTGAGCGTATCATCGACCCCCAGATGAAGGTCGATGCCGATTTTGGCGCGCAGGCAACCAGGATATTGGCTTGATCGGCATGATGGCAAGTGATCCGCGCCCGCATGATCAGTTCAGCGAATTGATGAACGCTGATCGCCATCTGTTTGGCGTTTTCCGTGGTGATATTGGGAATGTAGAAAGGGTTTCCGAAACTCAGAGCCGCCGCAAATTCAACTGCCCGCTCCGGAGGAGCTTTCTCCATGAAGGCCTGGCCCGCAAGCTTTATTTCAAGCGGATCCGTAACCTCTGAAATGAACTGCAGCATTTCCTGGATATTGA
>NZ_JACIYP010000189.1 GCF_014359905.1 Hoeflea sp.
ATGCCGTCCTTTGAAATCGTTCATCGCAACTGACCTTGACAGTACATGAGCCCAATCTTGGAAACCGTGTCAGAGTTTGCAACAGAGCCCGCGACAGTGCTCCTGATCCAGCGACATCGCCCAGCGACATCGAAACCATGCCAGCGACATCGCTGCGCGACAACGCCTCTTGATCCAGGCCAACCTCGTGTGACACTATCCCCAACGTCACCGCTGACACATCACCATCAATGTCGCTGACCAGTCACCGACGATGTCGCGCTACACGCATCCACGCTTTCGCCATGGCGGATTGCCAGATCGCGCCAGAACGCCGTTTCAGCGAACATTTCCTCGCGCAGCGCCTCTTCGATAGCGGTCTGACCGCTGGCGACGGCCTCGTTCTCCAGTTCCTGCAAAAGTGCCATCACCATACGGCCGGTGCTCAACCGATCCTGCAACAGCGACGTGAACACGTGATCAAGCTCGGCCCACCTCGGGGCACCCTCTTCCTGTAAAGCGGCCTGCGACTGCCGCCAGCGGCTAGATACCGCGATAGCCTTGAACGCGATCTGCGCGATGAGCCGCTCGCGATTGCCGATGTGGTAATTGATTGCCGACGGGCTCATTCCTGTCTTTCGCGCCAGACTTCGTGCGCTGAGCGCTGCCAGACCGCTCTCTTCGGCAAGGTCATACGCGGCCTCACTCATCCGCTCTGCCTGGGGCGAGGCTTCATCGGACATATATCGCAAGCGACTCAAACCTGACACCCTTCTGTACAGCCGTTCGAATTAAGCTCCGCCCGAATTCGGCTGGCTTTCCCAATCTAGATAGAGCCTCACCACACCGTTGCCAAGTTTGCTCCCTGAGCAGGACGGCATCGCGCATATCGCTTCGCCGACGGCGCATCCGCACAGGATACCCACGAGCGTTTCTCCGGCTGTCATAGAAGATTCACACGATACACCTACCTGTACAGCCGTTCGATTCGGGCAGGGGGTCCTATGAAGTATTCACACATCCATCGATGGGCGGGGTCCCGGCGTATGCCGCAACGGCCTGTCGTCTCCGACTAGGCCCCTCATTGTCCTGAGCGACGCGAGATCCACCCCCGATCCGGGCGGTGGCCGATGTCGCTCGCCCTCTTCTGACATACATGTTCCAAGGACTGATTTCCATACATGTTCCAAGGACTGATTTCCATACATGTTCCAAGGACTGATTTCATGGCCAGCTCATCGCAGCACAAGTTCCGCCGCGTTCATCTGCTATCCTCCGCCTTCGCTTCCCTGACGATCGCGGCTCCCCCGGCTTACGCCGCCGACGATCCTGTCGAGGCAGGTGGCGACATCATCGTCACGGCCCAGAAACGCGACCAGCGGCTGATCGATGTTCCATCGGCAGTCAGCGTCCTGTCTCCAGAGGCACTGCGCGAAGCGGGCGTCAAGGACTTGGTGGACGCGTCCCGCCTGACGCCGGGCGTGGTCGTTTCACCGCAAATCGCCGGAGGTCGCACCATCCAGACATTCACCATCCGCGGGATCGGATATGACGATTTACGCCCTAACGGGAATCCCTCCGCAGCGGTGAGCGTCGACGGGGTCTATCAAGGTTCGGCCGCCCTCGTCGGAGGGCAAATGTTCGATGTCAGTCGCATCGAGATACTCAAGGGACCGCAAGGCACGCTCTATGGCCAGACCACCACTGCCGGTGCGGTCAACATCATCTCCAATCAGCCCGGCAATACACTTCAGGGGAACGCTCGTGTCGAGTATGGTCGCTTCAATTCCTGGCGCGCGGAAGCCGCGATAGGCGGCCCGCTGCTCGACGGAGTGAAACTGCGTCTTGCCGGCGTGTACGACAAGACCGACGGCTTCATCACCAATACTGGCACCGCCGGTCGCAGCGGTTCCGCAGTGCCCGCCCTGCCACCTCTCACCGACCCCGGCATCGACCACAAGGCCGGTCGCTCGAAATACTATGGCGGTCGCGCGATCCTGGTTCTGGAACCGAATTCTGGAACGCGCATCACCCTGAACGCGCATGCGTTCCGCGAAGTCGGAGCAGTACAGTATCTCGAGCGGACCGCCACGCTTGGCGGCATCGAGCCGAATGCGCCATATACCGTTGATTCAGCACTTCCCCCGGAACTGAGGAAATCCAGCTACGGCGGATCCTTCACGCTGAACCAGACGATCGCCGACGATGTGCTGCTAGTGGCAATTTTGGGCTACGAACATCTCAAGCAGCATTACACAAGCAATAGCGACATGTCGCCATTGCGCCGCCACGACGCGACCTACGACGATCGTGTCGCGCAAGGTACCGCCGAGTTGCGCCTTCAAAATGCATCGCCCGGACCGATCGACTGGGTGCTCGGCGCTAACATCTATCGTGATAACGTTCGGATGGAAAGCGAGCAGGATCTCGCCGACGCACTGCAAACGATCATAGGGGCCGACTACACGCAGCGCCGTCGTAGCCTCGCGGGATTCGCCGATGGTAGCATTAAGCTGGGACATGGATGGAAAATCGGTGCCGGCGCTCGGTACACCCGGGACAGGACCCAGTTCCGCGGATCGACAATTGATCTCGATCCCTACGGGGTGAGTCTCGCGCCTGTCGCCTTCCCGCCCTTGCCGCTGATCTTCGACCGCAAGTTCTCCGACAGCAGCGTGTCAGGTCGCCTGAACCTAAGTTACGAGGTGTCCCCGTCCACGACTGCCTACGCCTCGATCAGCAAGGGTTTCAAGTCGGGTGGTTTTGACGGATCGACTTCATTAACCCTGGCAGAGACCGACCCATTCCAGTCGGAGCGTGTGTGGACTTATGAAGCCGGCGTGAAGTTCCTCCCGCGCGGCGGTCCGGTGCAGATCGAGACTTCCGTATTTTATAACGACTTCAGCAATCTGCAGGGCAGTCTCAACAAGCTGGTGTTCGGCCTCCCCACGAACATCAGGACCAACGTTGGAAGTGCCCGTACCTTCGGTGCCGAGGCCAACATCACGGTTCGTCCGTTCGACGGCCTGGAAATACAAAGTGGCGTGTCGCTGCTTGAAAGCAGGATTCTCGAAATGGATTCCGATGATCCTGCCGAGCGCGAGCGCAGAATTGGCAATGCGCTCCCGTTCGCGCCCAAGCTGACACTGACGGGTGCGGTCCGTTACACGTTCCAGGCCGGAGAAAACTTTACGATTACGCCATCCATCAATGGTCGATTTATTGATAACTACTTTACCGAACTCGACAACTACCAGGATGTCAAAGGGTATTTTCTGGGCAATGCGCAGCTGGAAGGAAAGTTTTCCGACCACCTCACCGTGACCGGCTGGGTGCGCAACTTCACCAATAAAAGATACGCGACGACCCTTTACGTGGCTCCGCCCGTCTACGCGGCATTCCGCGGCGCGCCGCGCACTTATGGCGTTTCGCTCGGCTACACTTTCTGATCAGCCAACCAACATACAAGCAACTATTGGAGTTTAACATGACCCTCCTTGGCCATTGGACGCGGCAAATTGCGTTCTCATCGGTGGCGGCTATGGCGCTCGCTGCCGGGACAGCCGCCCAGGCGAACAGCCATGACGATAGTTTCACGATCGCGGTGTTGCCCGACACGCAAAACTATATCGACTACACACACCAGAAGGTCGAAGGATTTCCGTTCGATGCCAGCCAGCAATTCCTCGAGCAGATGGAATATGTGGCTCTGTTGCAAACTCTGACACGGTTTCCAAGATTGGGCTCATGTACTGTCAAGGTCAGTTGCGATGAACGATTTCAAAGGACGGCATTTTACCGGCGAGGTCATCCTATGGGCGGTGCGCTGGTATTGTCGATACGGCATCAGCTACCGTGATCTCGAGGAAATGCTGTCCGAGCGTGGGATCGATGTCGATCATACGACGATCTATCGCTGGGTGCAGCGCTACGCGCCGGAGATGGAGAAGCGTCTCCGCTGGTTCTGGCGGCGCGGCTTTGATCCGAGCTGGCGTCTGGATGAGACCTACGTAAAGGTGCGGGGCAAATGGACCTACCTGTACCGGGCGGTCGACAAACGGGGCGACACGATTGATTTCTATCTGTCATCGACACGCAGCGCCAAAGCGGCGAAGCGCTTTCTGGGCAAAGCTCTTCGTGGCCTGAAGGACTGGGAAAAGCCGGCCAAACTCAATACCGACAAGGCACCCAGCTACGGCGCAGCAATCGCTGAGCTGAAACGCGAAGGCAAACTGGCGGCGGAAACCGAGCACCGGCAGGTGAAATATCTGAACAACGTGCTCGAGGCCGACCACGGCAAGCTGAAGATGCTGATCAAGCCGGTACGTGGCTTCAAGTCGATGCCAACGGCCTACGCCACGATCAAGGGCTTCGAGGTCATGCGCGCCCTACGCAAAGGACAGGCCCAGGCATGGTGCCTGCAGCCAGGTATCATGGGGGAGGTGCGCCTGGTTGAAAGAGCATTCGGAATTGGACCCTCGGCCCTGACCGAAACCATGATTATGCTCAATAAGCATTTCGCCAATGCTGCCTAATCCCCCAACTGGGTGACGCCGCGCGGCCGTGCCCCATGTTTGCAACAGAGCCTCCGTTCGAACATATGGGTGAAGCCGTCTCTCGGCATGGCCTGGTAGGTGTCGGTGAAATAACGGTCGTCGGTGTTGGTTCGCGTCGGCACGCGTGAGGTCACCGACTTGTCCAGTTCCGACGGGTCCATTCCCCATTGCTTGCGGGTGTAACCCTGGAAGAAAGTCTCGTAGAGTTCGCGTCCCACCGCCGAGATGACGACATCCTCCGACGTGCGGACGATATCCACGGGCTCTGCGCGGGAGGCCAGGAAGGCGGCGGCCTCCTCCTCCGTCCGCAGATCAAGATGGTAGAGGCTGTTCACCGTCGTGCGGTTGATTGGCATCGGTACCAGGCGGTCGCCGACAGCCGCGAGCACGCGGTGCTCATAGCCACGCCATTCGGTGAACTGCGAGAGATACTCGAAGATGTCGGCCGAATTGGTGTGGAAGATATGGGGGCCATATTGGTGGATGAGGATGCCGGCATCGTCCAGTCGGTCATAGGCGTTGCCGGCGACGTGCGGCCGCTTGTCCACGACCAGCACCCGCTTGCCCGCGTCGCGTGCGAGCCGTTCCGCCATGATCGCGCCGGCAAAGCCTGCCCCGACGACCATGACGTCATAGGATTGCGGGCGGTCTCCGTCTGCGCCAATAGGCGACACCACGGGATAGACGTGGCTGCTGCGTTGCACCGCTTCGTCAATGAGGTTGCTCATCGCGCATTGCGTGAGATCCCAGCTCTCCCCTGCGAGCCGCGCGTCGACGGCGGCCAGCCAGCCGTTTGTGCGGGAGAGGGTAAGCGCCGCGTCGCAGGCGGCGACGAAAGCGTCCCGCCCGTCCGCGATGCGCACCGCCTCGACATCGCCATAGCCGCGCACGACGTCACGCACCGGGGTAGAGACGACGGGGCAGCCCGCGGCGAGATATTCGGGTGTCTTCGTGGGACTGATGAAGCGTGTCGCCTCGTTGATGGCGAAGGGCATCAGGGCGACGTCCCAGCCGCGTAGATAGTCGGGCAGTTCGGCATAGCCCTTGCCGCCCAGATAATGGAGGTTGGGGCGGCGGGGCAGGTCGGCGTCGCTGATCTTCACCACTGGCCCCACGATGACGATGGACCATTCGGGCCGCGCGTCCGCCAAACCTTCCAGCAGCGCGAGGTCCATCCGTTCGTCCACGACGCCATAAAAACCGAGGCGCGGGGAGGGGAGCTCCGCCTGATCCTCCGGCTCCGGACCAGCGGCGCGGGCGGTCGAGAAGTGGGTGGCGTCGACGCTGGATGGAAAGGCATGGACCGAAGGATGGCGCGCGGCCTTTGCCTCGTAGAGACTGTGCCCGCCGGTGAAGACGAGGTCGCAGCTGTCGAGCAGCCGCTGCTCAAGCGGGAGAAGCTCTGACGGCGCGCCCTTGAAGTTCGCCAGCTCGTCCATGCAGTCATAGACGATGCAGTCCGCCGCCAGATGGTCGGAGAAGGGCAGCATCATCGGCGTATAGTACCAGCAGATGAGCGGTCGCGCCGGATCGCGGGTGATCGCGCCGTCGAGCAGGGCGCGCAATGTTTCCGTCTCCTCATGCCGGCTGAGGCCGGCGGGGAGGTGCGGGGTGAGGATGGTGACGCCGGAACAGTCGCAGACATGGGTGTCCAACGTCGCACTTGGCGCATCGTGGATCGGCTCTTCCCAAACGATGACCTTCCGGTCCCGGGCGAAGCGGCTCATCAGATGTTGCGGCCGCTGATAGACGAAGTTCCAGCGCAGGTGACTGAAGCAGATGAGCGTGCCGCCGCCCTCCGTCGGGCTGTCGGGGTTGATGGCGTCGACGTCGCTTGGAATGCCGCTCATGTCTGGAACCTTGCTGAATGATGAACATCGGCAACACGCCGTTCATCGCTCCGGTTCCTGTACAAACCGGCCCAAGTTCAAAGAGATAACACAAGATATCAAGTCGAGAGCGGAAACCTGATCCATGTCAGTCGTTCTGGCGAAGGTCTGGGAGATATGTACGATGAAGAGGCATCTGGAATTATGGGGTGGGCCGGAGTGCACCATCAACAGGGTTCGGGATACATATCAGGATCAGTTCGAGCGATGCGGCCACTATGATCGGATCGACGATCTGAATCTATTTGCCGACATCGGCATAACGACGATCCGTTATCCTATATTATGGGAATGCATTGCGCCTGATCGGCCCGGACAGCATCTCTGGCAGGGCGTGGATGCGCGGATCGACCGGCTGCGCGCACATGGCATCGACGTCATTGCCGGGCTTGTCCATCACGGCAGCGGTCCCTCCTACACGCATCTCCTCGACGATGACGGTTTCGCGCGGGGTCTCGCTGATTTCGCGGCCCGCGTTGCGGAGCGCTATTCCTGGATCAACCAGTGGACGCCGGTCAATGAGCCGCTCACCACGGCGCGCTTTTCGGCGCTTTATGGCCATTGGTATCCGCATGTCCGCGACGAGGGCGCGTTCTGGCGCGCGCTCCTCAACCAGATCGACGGAACCCGGCTCGCGATGCAGGCCATTCGCAGGGTCAATCCCGCCGCGCGGCTCGTTCAGACGGAGGATCTCGGCCGCACCTTCGCCACTGCCGAGTTGCGCGAGCAGGCTGCGTTCGAGAATATCCGGCGCTGGGCGACATGGGACCTGCTGTTCGGGCGCGTACGGCGCGGTCATCCGCTGTGGCGGCGCATGGCCGCGCACGGGCTGGAGCACAGGCTGGAGGCCATTGCGGCCGATCCCTGTCCGCCAGACATCATCGGCATCAACCATTATCTGACCAGCGAGCGGTTCCTCGACCATCGCATGCAGCGCTATCCCGCCCATGCGCATGGCGGCAATGACGGGCAGCGCTATGCCGATGTCGAGGCGATCCGGGTGCTGGAGCCGCCCCCGCCCGGTCTGAGGGGCGTGATAGAGGAGGCGTGGGACCGCTATGCGACCCCGATCGCGGTCACCGAAGTCCATAATGG
>NZ_JACIYP010000019.1 GCF_014359905.1 Hoeflea sp.
AAGCCAAGATTAAACTGACCGTCTCATTTTCCTGAACCGTGATTGTTTTACTGTACCTGTGACACCGCGGTTAGCGGCTATGCCAATGTCGGGCAATTGACGCGGTCGGAGAATGCCGCCGGTGTTTCCCACGTCTCAGACTGGCACCAGTCAGGTAACTTGGCCCGCAACCGCGCCGTCATCGATGGCGTCTATCACACCACAGAAACCTTCTATTCCAACGGGTTCATGCCGATCTGGAGCCGCAACCAGCCGTACAACCTGTCGATCGGCTCCTTGAGCGCCAACTGGACCTACACGCTGGGCGGGCTCACCCGCACCGTTCCCGGCTATGTCACTGAAACCATCTATGAACCCGACAACCAGACCCGGGAGATCCGCTAGGCCAATGGCGTGGTGACAAAATTCACCTATTCGCCGACACGTCGCTGGCTGACCCGCATCGAAACCCTGGCGCCGGGCGGAACCGTCCGCCTGATCGACAATGCCTACACCCGCGACGCCGTCGGCCGCATCACCCGCATCGATGCGCTGACGCTCGCCGACAGCTGGATCTACAGCTATGACGGGCTCGACCAGCTGCTTGTGGCCTACGATCTGGGCAACAACGCCCTTGACGAGACGTTCACCACCAATGACGGCGGCAACCGTCTCACGCGCAACGGCGTCGCCTATGCCTATCCGGCCGGCACAGCGGCGCGCCGCAAGCCGTGTCTTGGTTGGCGCCATCAGCTTCGGCTATGACGCCACGGCAACATGCTCGACCAATAAGCCGACCGGACGCCTCCGCATCGATCCCGTCACGCATCTGTGCACAGCATCGGCACAGGTGCAACCAAGCCGGGACTCGCGCCGTGGGAAAGTTGTAGGCTTACCGCTCAGGCTGTGAGCCAAACATGGAACGGCCTATTGCGACAATTCGTTGCGCAGGCCTTGCGCTCGCGAGCTGCGGCTCTGCTTTCCACCTCGACCCTGTTCGAACAGACCATCGACAGCCTGCGCAACGAGGGCAAGTCGGTGGCGGATAAAGGTGGCGGCTCGCGCAGCCTCTTCGCTTCTGATGGCAGGTCAGGCTTCACCGGCGCCCAGGTATAGGGGTCGAACACCCTTCGTCGCCGCCACCGCGCCGTCGATCGACGCCGGCAGGACCAGCGCGACCTGTTGGGAAGGAACGGCGCAATAATACGCCATTCGATTTCGCTGGGATCATAACGGCCTATCCAGCGCTTCAGGTCGAGAGATCGATTCATGACGCATGAAGTGGCAATCCCGTCTATAGGTTCAAGGCCTAATAAAGCCCGCCGCTGCCAGTGGTGACGGCCTGGTTGGCCTGCGGCGAGATCGTGGTGATGGCCTCGCCGGTGGCGTAGTCCTCCAGGCCGATGACCGAATAGACATCGGACGGGCCGGTGCCGGGCTTGAAGGCTTCCATGATCACGTCGCCCTCCCCCTCGAACGCCTGCATGCCGGTCTTGCGGTTGATGGCGATCAGTTTCATGCCGTCCGGCACGCGGAAGTCGGCGGGCCGCGTGCCCTCGAGTGCGGCCTGCATGAATTCGTTGAACACCGGAGCGGCAAGCGCGCCGCCGGTCGAGCCGCGACCCATCGGCGTGGGGTTGTCGAAGCCGATGAAGACACCGGCGACCAGATCGGCGGTGTAGCCCATGAACCAGGCGTCCTTTTCCTCGTTGGTGGTGCCGGTCTTGCCTGCGGTCGGGCGGTCGAGATTGACCTTGCTGGCGGCGGTGCCGCGGGTGACGACGCCTTCCATCATCGAGGTGATCTGGTAGGCCGTCATCGGATCGAGCACCTGCTCGCGGGTATCGACCACTTCCGGCTCTTCCTGGGCCAGCCAGGCGCTTGCGACACAGGCGTCGCAGCTGCGCTCCTCGTGCTTGAAGATGGTCTTGCCGTAGCGGTCCTGAATCCGGTCGATCAGCGACGGCTTGATCTGCTTGCCGCCATTGGCAAGCACCGAATAGGCCGAGACCATGCGCATCACCGTCGTCTCGCCGGAGCCCAGCGACATGGCGAGCAGCGGGCTCATCTCGTCATAGATCCCGAAGCGCTCCGCATATTCGGCGACAAGGTTCATGCCCATGTCCCTGGCCAGGCGCACGGTCATCAGGTTGCGCGAACGCTCGATCCCGAGCCGCAGGGTCGACGGGCCGGCGGAGCCGCCGCCATAGTTCTTGGGTCTCCAGATTTCTCCGCCGGAGACAATTTCGACGGGCGCGTCGAGGATCACCGATGCCGGCGTGTAGCCATTGTCGAGCGCTGCGGCATAGACGAACGGCTTGAAGGCGGAGCCCGGCTGACGGTCGGCCTGGGTGGCGCGGTTGAATTCGGACTGGGCGAAGGAAAAACCGCCGACCATCGCCAGCACGCGGCCGGTGTGCGGGTCCATCGCCACCAGCGCGCCCTGGATCTTCGGCGGCTGCCGCAGGCGCAGATGTTTTACGCCTTCGACCTCACGCGGTTCCACATAAACCACATCGCCCGGAGAGAGAACCTCGTTGGCGGTCTTGACGTTGCGGGGCTTTTCCCCGTCAAGATTGAGGCGATAGGCCCACTTCATGTCTTCAGCCAGAATCGTGCCGGTGATCCGTTCGGATCCGACCGCACCCGAAACTTCCGGTTCGGGGCGCAGCCCGACCTCGACCCGATCCTCGGTGGCCGACAGCACGACAGCAAGCTCCCACTCGGGAACATCGCGCAAGGGTTCGACCTCGCCCAGCAGCGCGCCCCAGTCGCCGGACACATCTATGCGCTGGACCGGCCCGCGAAAGCCGCGACGCTCGTCATAGGACATCAGGCCCTTCTGCAGCGCCTTGCGGGCCATGGCCTGAAGCCTGGGATCGAGCGTCGTGCGGACCGAAAGGCCGCCTTCATACAGAGCGTCGTTGCCATACCGGCCAATGAGTTCGCGGCGAACCTCCTCGGCGAAATACTCGGACGCGAACAGGTAGGATCCGGTCTTGCGCGGCGTCACGCCGAGCGGCTGGTTCTTCGCATCGGCGCCGTCGGCGGCATTGACATAGCCATTCTCGACCATGCGGTCGATCACCCAGTTGCGGCGCTCAACCGCACGGTCGGGATGCCTGAACGGATGGTAGTTGGACGGCGCTTTGGGCAGGGCAGCCAGATAGGCGGTCTCAGCGATCGAGAGTTCGTTGACCGATTTGTTGAAATAGGTGAGCGCTGCTCCGGCAATGCCATAGGCGTTCTGGCCGAAAAAGATCTCGTTGAGATAAAGCTCCAGGATCCGGTCCTTGGTATAGGCCTGCTCGATGCGGAACGAGAGAATGGCTTCCTTGACCTTGCGCTCGTAGGTCTGGTCGTTGGTGAGCAAGAAGTTCTTGGCGACCTGCTGGGTGATGGTCGAAGCGCCCTGACGCCCCCCGGTCTGGATATTGTGCAGGACCGCACGCGCCAGGCCAACAGGGTCCACGCCGGGATGATGATAGAAATTCTTGTCTTCGGCCGACAGGAACGCCGCCTTGACCCGGTCCGGGATCGCCTGGATGGGCAGGAACAGCCGCCGTTCGCGGGCATATTCCGCCATCAGCTCGCCCGATGCGGCATGCATCCGCGTGGTGACCGGCGGCTCGTAGCTGTTGAGCACCTCGTAGTCCGGCAGATCCTGCGACACATTGCCGATATACCAGGCGAGGCCGGCCGCAACGACCAGAAACAGCACCGTTCCGATCCCGAAGAAATATCCAATCAGTCGTATCATCAGCCAGCTACCGTTTGCTTTTCGTGTTGACCAGCCAGGCCAAGCGCCCCGGCGATGGCCGTCCATGTCTTGTGTCCGGTTAGCCCGGACAATGTGAGTAAAATAGGGCTTTCACCCTGAATTGTTGTGGCCTGAACATTCCAGCGTCCTGCCGTGGCCAAACTGTCACACTGGCGCGGCAGCGCAGACTCCGTTCTGGCTTTATCGGTCATCATTGCCTGCCCGCCAAGATCGTCTTCCGGTAATTTTGAACCGATTGCGCCAAAAGCCTGGCGGTACTCTCCCGCCATTGCGCGTCAGTGAGCAGTTTTTCGTCCTCGGGATTGGACAAATAGCCCATTTCAACCAGAATTGAGGGGACATCGGGCGCCTGCAACACCCTGAAACCGGCATGGCGCAGCGGATTGTTGATGAGTTTGACCTGTCCTTCGAAGGAATTGAGCACCTGCTGCGCAAGACCGGTGGAGAAAACCCGGGTTTCGGTGCGGGCCAGATCCACCAGAATAGCCGCAACCGCTTCCGGGGCGTTTTCCAAGCGGGCGCCGACGATGCCGTCCTCGGAATTTTCCTGATCGGCCAGTGACTGCGCCACTGCATCGGATGCCTTGTCCGACAGGGTGTAGACGGTCGCGCCGCGCAGAGACTTTATTCGGATCGAATCGGCGTGAAGCGACACCAGCAGATCCGCCTCTTCCGCGCGCGCAATCCGGACGCGGGCGGACAGCGAAAGAAACCTGTCATCGGTTCTGGTCATGGCCACCCGGATGCCGTCTTCCGCCTCCAGCGCCGCCTTGAACGCCTCGGCAAAGGCGAGCGTGATGTGCTTCTCCATCGAACCGGCCGGACCTTCCGCACCGCCGTCAATGCCGCCATGGCCGGCGTCGATCACGATCGTCAGCGTGTCGCTCAGCGGATCTCCGGCTGAGTTATCGTCATCCCCCCGAGCGGGATCCGTCCAGTCCGACGTGGCGACCTGAGCGGAAAACGCCGCGCGGTCAATCGCGATCGCATCAAACACCACCCGGTGAAGCTGCCCGCCCGCAACCTCGGAGCTCTCCACCAGATCGAGCCGGGCCGGCGATGCCAATCCGAACACCATCCGCGCCCTGCCCTCGCCCGAGGTGCCGTAGCGGACTGCCGAAATCAGGCCGCGCGGCTGCACCGAATCGTCGGCAAAGGCGAAAACCGTTTCAGGCAAATCGACCAAGATCCGGTCGGGGTTCTCGAGATAGCGCAGCGTGAAGTCCGGTTCGCGTCCGAAATCCAGCACCAGCCGCACACGGCTGTCATCGCCGGCGATTCGCGCCGCGATGGCAACGTGCCGGTCGCTGCCTGCATCGCCGGGTGGCCCCTGCGCGAATGCCAGCGAGGGCAAACACGCAGATAAGCCCAGCATCGCCAGCAGTAAACCGGCGCACATCTGCGCCGGAGCCAGCGCCCCGCTCCTGTCAAAATATCGTCGAACCGCGAACAGCCGCATTCACCTGCCTTGCCCTTGCTTGCCGCGTCGCCGCGACGTGTCCCTCACGAATCAGCACCATGACGGTGGCGCCATGATGACCATTTTTCGTTTTTCCTGTCCGATGCCAGTCTCGCGCAATCCGGTTAACCGACCGTTTACCATGTTTGCCGGCTCAAAAGGTTACCCAAGGGCACCCCTGGTCGCCATCGCGCACTGGACAATCAAGTGCAGACCAGTTTTCGGCTTGCCAGAGTGCGCATCTCGCCATAGAAGCATTGATGGGTAAGTGTATTGACGGGATAGAACTGTCACCCTTCCGGCCGCCGCCCGTAACGGGTCCACGGCGCCAGGAGTACGGATCGTCCGTCGTCTATTCAAATACCTTCCCCGGAGCTTCCGGCTGACGGTTTCCATATCGGGACCCCGATCCTTCGGCTCCTGCAAGGCAATATGGCCAAAAATGCGGCGAGGCATGTCTGCCTGTGGCCGCACCGAGGCCAGGACACTGATTAAACCCGGCGGGCGAGGGTACCGCCACAACCTTGGCGGCGATTATCGCCGCACACCCCCTCAGGGGGTTTCATCGGTCCGAAAGGACTATACGCAAATGAATTTCCGGCCGGCTCTTATGGTGCAAATGCGGATTTCCCCAAGTGTGAACAGGCCCCGGGCGTCAAGCGCCACGGTTGCCGGTCTGTTGCGCACCGCCCCAAGCCGAGCCCCGGAAAATCTTTCATCCGGCGCAATCCCAACCGACCTTTCCCTGCCCCCACCTTCGGGGCGGCGAAACACACGGTCGCGGGCGCGCCGAGGAGCTTATACTCAATGGCAGAAAAAATGCTTATCGACGCCTCCCATCCTGAGGAGACTCGCGTCGTTGTCGTTCGTGGAAGTCGCATAGAAGAATTCGATTTCGAGTCGGAGCACAAGAAACAGATACGCGGCAATATCTACCTGGCAAAGGTGACGCGCGTCGAGCCGTCTCTCCAGGCAGCCTTTGTCGATTATGGCGGCAACCGCCACGGTTTCCTCGCCTTCTCCGAAATCCATCCGGACTATTACCAGATCCCGCTCGCCGATCGGCAGGCGCTGCTTCAGGCGGAAGCCGAAGATGCGGCCAATGATCCCGATTTCGAAAGCGCCGATGAAGCCGAAGCCACCCCCGGCAAGGCTAAGTCCAGGGCGAAGGCCAAACCGGCCGAAGCTGACGACAGCGGCGAAGAGGCCAAGGGCGCCAAGTCGCGTCCGCGGCGCAGCCGGCGGGGCAAGAAGACCGGCGACGATGTCACCACGGACGAGGGCGGCGCAGCCGTTGTCGCCGACGAACCGGCGCAGTCAGAGAACAAGTCCGGCGACGGCGACACACCGACCGAGATGGCGGCTGACGTTGAAGCCGAAGAAATCTCGGAACCGGTTTCGCGCCGCAAGCGCAGAAACGGCAACAACGACGATGACAATGGCGGAAACGAAGAGGATTCCGTCGAATCGGTCGGCTCCGAGGACGCGATGGAAGAAGTTCCAACGCGCTCGCAGCGCAAGCCGCGAAAGCAATACCGCATCCAGGAAGTCATCAAGCGCCGCCAGATCCTCCTGGTCCAGGTGGTCAAGGAAGAACGCGGCAACAAGGGCGCGGCCCTGACGACATATCTGTCGCTCGCCGGCCGCTATTCCGTCCTGATGCCGAACACCGCGCGTGGCGGCGGGATCTCCCGCAAGATCACCAACCTGCCCGACCGCAAGCGGCTCAAGGAAATCGCGCGCGAGCTCGAAGTCCCCAAGGGCATGGGCGTGATCCTGCGCACCGCCGGCGCCAACCGCACCAAGGTCGAGGTCAAGCGCGATTTCGAATACCTGATGCGGCTGTGGGAAAACGTCCGCAACCTGACCCTCAAGTCGACGGCGCCCAGCCTCGTCTATGAGGAAGGCAGCCTGATCAAGCGGTCGATCCGGGATCTCTACAACAAGGATATTTCGGAAATCATCGTCTCCGGCGAAGAAGGCTACCGCGAGGCCAAGGATTTCATGAAGATGCTGATGCCGAGCCACGCCAAGGTGGTTCAGCCCTATCGCGATCTGCATCCGATCTTCGCCCGCTCCGGCATCGAAGCCCAGCTCGACCGCATGCTGCAGCCGCAGGTGACACTGAAATCGGGTGGCTACATCATCATAAACCAGACCGAAGCGCTGGTGGCGATCGACGTCAACTCCGGTCGCTCCACCCGCGAGCATTCGATAGAGGACACGGCGCTGCAGACCAACCTGGAAGCCGCCGAAGAAGTTGCCCGGCAGCTCCGTTTGCGCGACTTGGCCGGCCTCATCGTCGTCGACTTCATCGACATGGAAGAAAACCGCAACAATCGCGCGGTTGAGAAACGGATGAAGGATTGCCTGAAGGATGACCGGGCCCGCATTCAGGTGGGACGGATCTCGCATTTCGGCCTTCTCGAGATGTCGCGGCAGCGGATCAGGGCCTCGGTGCTGGAAAGCACCATGCAGATCTGCCCGACATGCGGCGGCAATGGTCACATCCGGTCGCAGTCTTCCGTGGCGCTGCACGTGCTGCGCGGTGTCGAGGAGTATCTGCTCAAGAACACAACGCATGACATCATCGTGCGCACCACGGCTGACACCGCGCTTTACATGCTCAATCACAAGCGTGACACGGTTGTGGATCTGGAAAGCCGGTTCGGTGTCTCCATCAGCTTTTCCGCCGACGAAAGCGTGGGTGCCAACCACTTCGCCATCGATCGCGGCGCAGCGGTGGAAACGCCGGTCAATATCGATCACATCACTGTCAACGCTCCGGTCTATGCCGATGACGACGACGATCTGGACATCGTCGAGGAGACCGATGACGAGGCCGTGGAGGCAACCCAGACCGAAGCCGCTGCGCCCGGCGGAGACCGGTCCGAACGCGAAGACGGCCAGGGCAAGAAGCGGCGCAGACGTCGCCGCCGTGGTGGACGCAAGTCCGATGGCGAGACCGGCACTGATGATCAGTCAGCCTCTGCAGACAATGGCTCCGTGACGGATGACGATGGCGATGACGACGACGCCTCCTCCGATGGCGAGACTTCGGCATCGGCCGATGATGGCGACACTGATGAACAGCGCCGCGGCAAGCGCCGTCGTCGCGGCAAGCGCGGCGGACGCCGCAACCGCGAAGAGGATGGCACCGGCTCATCGGCTGATAATGGCGACGATGCCGGCGAGAGCGGCAGCGCCATCGAGGCCGCATCGAACGACGCCGAAACCGGTGATGCGGTAGCTGACACGGAGACCGGGGCGGCGCCTGAAGCCGCAATGGCCACCGCGCCCATAGCTCTTACGCCCGAGAAGGCCGAGAAGCCTGAAAAGCCGGAAAAGCCTGCCCGGCGCCCGCGGCGCACCAAGGCGCAGATTGCCGCGGAAAAGGCAGCAGAGGCCGAAGCAGCGGCTGCTCAGGACGCTGCGGTCCCTGAGGAAGCCGGCGCCCAGGAAGCGTCCGTCGAGCCCGACAAGGAAAGCGCAGAAGCCGCTGAACCCGTCGCATCGGCAGGCGAACCCGACCAGGAGGCAAAGGCCGAGGAGACCGGCGCTGACCGGACTGCGCGCACCGATCTGGCTGCGATCGCCACCGCTCCGGTCGTGAGCTCGTCGAACCCCAAGGACGAGACCGACAAGCCCAAAAAGGGCGGCTGGTGGCAGAAACGCGGCTTCTTTTAAGCCTCATGCATGATCACATCTGAAAACCGGCGGGCGACCGCCGGTTTTTTCATGTCCTGAAGGGCGCGGCCTATCTCACATACGGCAACGATCGCATCCGATTGTTATCTTGAAGGAAATGTGGATCGAGAAATTTGGCGGAAGTCGAACTCCCTCGCCGCACGACGGCTCACCCTGGCCAGATCAGGGATCAGCGCTTGCCGAGCCATCCTTCCATGCGATCGAGCGCACGGCTCATGTCATCGTGGCTGCCGGCATAGGAAAACCGCATGAACCGTGCACCATCGACCGGATCGAAATCCCTCCCCGGCGTCGCCGCCACATGGATGTCGGCCAGCATCTGGCGGGCGAAGGCCATGGAATCATTGGTGTGCTCAGAGACATCCACCCAGGCGTAAAACGCGCCGTCCATGGGCGCCGCGAACGGCAGGCCAAGTGCGGGCAGCCGCTCGGCGAGCAGGGTCCGGTTCTGCCGGTAGCCTTCGCGGACAAGATCCATCTCGGCCGTTCCTCCGAGTGCCGCCTCGGCGGCAATCTGGGAAAGTTCCGGCGGGCTGATGTAGAGGCTCTGCGCCAGGCATTCGACCGGACGCACCAGATCCTCGGGCAGCACCATCCAGCCGATGCGCCAGCCGGTCATGCAGAAGTATTTCGAGAATGAATTGATCACGACCGCATTGTCCGACACCGACAAGGCCGTCGTCTCCTCGCCGCTCCAGGTCAGGCCATGATAGATTTCGTCGGAAATGAAGGCCACGCCCCGCTCCGCGCACCAGGCGTCGAGCCTGGCGATGGCCCGTCTGGAGTGGACCGCGCCGGTGGGGTTTGCGGGACTGGCGATCAGGACGCCCGCGACGCGTGCGCCGGCTTCGCGTTCCGCCGTCTCGATGGCTTCCGGCGTCAGCGCGTGCCCGGTCAACGGCCCGACCGGGATCTCGATGACTTTCAGGCCCAGAGCCGAGAGGATGTTACGGTAGGCCGGATAGCCCGGCCGTGTGATGACGACAAGATCACCGGGATTGAACAGCTGCAGAAACGCCAGATTGAACCCGGCCGAGGATCCGGTCGTCACGGCGATCCGCCTGGGATCGAGGTCGACATCGTGGACCCGGCTGTAGTGGCCGGCAATCGCATGGCGCAGGCTCTTGAGGCCGAGCGCATCGGTATAGCCAAGCCCTCCCGCCTCCAGCGCACGGGCTGCAGCGGCCAGGGCCGCGGCCGGCGCCGGATGCGCCGGCTGGCCTACCGCCATCGAGATCACATCCCTGCCCTCGCCCTTGAGCCTGGTCGCTTCCGCCAGAACATCCATGGCGTGAAACGGCTCAACCGACGGCTTGCGCTGCATTGCCAACTCCGAAACTCCCTTTTCAAACCCGGTCGTGAACCTGGCCGGATGCCGCTCGCACCCGCCGGCAGCCGCACAAATGCCTGATTGTCATGTCCATCACAAGTGCGCGACGAAGAAGGGTTACAGGGTTTAGGCAATTGCTTTTCCAGACTGAGCCATTACCTTTCGCATATGATGAGGACAGCAAAACGATGGCCATGAATTCCGGGAAAAATCCTGCAGGGATCGTTCGGCGGGCCTTTACGGCCTTGACCGCCGCCGCCCTTTCCTGCGCGCTGGCGCTGCCGGCGCAATCCCAGGGCAGGGTTCAGGTGGTGCGCGACGCCGAAATCGAATCCCTGCTCAGGGACTACGCGAAGCCTGTGTTCAAGGCCGCGGGCCTGAAGACCAGCCGGGTCCAGATCGTTCTGGTCAATGATTCAGGTTTCAATGCGTTCGTCGACGGGTCGCGAATCTTCGTCAACACCGGTGCGCTGACCGCCGCTGCCTTGCCGAACGAGATCATCGGCGTCATTGCGCATGAGGCCGGACATCTGGCGGGCGGACATCAGCAAAGGCTGCGCGAGCAGATCGCCGCAGCCCGCACCCTGGCAATCGTCGGAGGCCTGCTTGGTGCTGGCGCCATTGCCGCCGGCAGCATTGCCGGAAGTTCGGGCGGAGCGCAGGCCGGCGGCGCGCTGATCACGGCAACGCCGGGGATCGCGCAGCGCAGCCTGCTCAGTTACCGGCGCTCCGAGGAAATGAACGCGGACCAGGCGGCCGCCCGCTATCTCGACGCCACCAGTCAGTCGATGCGGGGCATGCTCACCACGTTCGAGCGCTTCTCCCAAAGCCTTTCCCTGTCAGGGGTTCAGGTCGACAAGTACCAGATCAGCCACCCCCTGCCGCGCGAACGGATCGCGCTGCTTGAGGAACTGGCGCGCAAGAGCAGGCATTTCGATGCCCAGGATCCCGCCGGCCTCGTTCAGCGCCATCAACTCATGCGCGCGAAGATTGCCGCCTACACCGGCGGCGCCACCGCTGTGGCCCGGATCTTTTCCCAGGACCGGACGTCCCTTGCGGCCCGATACGGAGACGCCATCGCGACCGATCTGGCGGGCAATTCCGCCGCATCGATCACCAAACTCGATGCGCTGATCCGGGAACAGCCGAAAAATCCCTATTTCCACGAGTTTCGCGGCGAGGTGCTGATCAAACTGCGCAAGACCGACGAGGCGATCAAGGAATTCAGCCAGGCCGTCAAGCTGGACCCGGCGAAGTCTCCGCTGATCCGGGCACGGCTGGGATTCGCGCTGGTTGCTTCAGGCAAGCCGGGCAATATGGGCCGCGCCATCGACGAATTGCGCGCATCGGTGCAAAGCGAGCCGGAAAACTTTGCCGCCTACAGGCACCTTTCCCAGGCCTATGCCCAGACCGGCGATATCGCCAATGCGGAACTGATCATGGCGGAGGGCAATTTTCGCGCCGGCAACACCCAGGACGCCAAGGTCTTTGCAGCCCGCGCCCTGCAGAAACTGCCCAAGGGCTCTCCCGGAGCGCTTAGGGCCAACGACATCTTAACCATCGGAAAATAGAACATCAGTGCGGAGCCGAGGCGCGCCGCGAGGTTGAAAAAGGATCCTGTTCACATGGCATTTCGCACCCGCACCGGTCTGATGACCGCCCTCCTTCTCGGCTTGTCCACGGCTCTGCCGCTGCCCGCCGCGGCGCTCGACGACAGCCAGAAACAGGAATTCGGCGCGTTCATCCGCGAATATCTGCTGGCCAACCCTGAAATCATCGAGGAAATGAGCCAGGCGCTGGAAGTCAAGAAGGAAGCGGAAAGCCGGGTGATGGCACAAACGGCAATCACCGAGAACAAGGATGCGATTTTCAACGACCCGAACGATGTGGTTCTCGGCAATCCGGATGGCGACGTCACCGTGGTCGAGTTTTTTGACTACAATTGCGGCTTCTGCAAACGCGCGCTCTCCGACATGACCAGCCTTCTGGAGAAGGATACGAATGTCCGCTTCGTGCTCAAGGAATTCCCGATCCTGGGGCCGGATTCGCTCGCCGCCCACCGTGTCGCGATGTCGCTTCGCAAAATCGCTCCCGAGAAATACAGCGATTTCCACATCCAGATGTTGAGTGGCGATGCACGCGCCACCGAAGAGCATGCCATCGACATTGCCAAGGGGCTCGGCGTTGACGAAGCCGCCCTGGTCGCTGGCATGGAGGATCCGGCGATCGGCGATTCCATCCGTCAGACTTACGAGCTGGCGAATGCGCTTGGCATTTCCGGCACGCCGTCCTTTGTGATCGGCGACGAGGCGGTTTTCGGTGCGGTTGGCGAGGAAGCCCTGCTGGCAAGGATCTCCAGCATGCGCGAGTGTGAAAGCACCCAGTGCTGACCGCCTGGAAAGCGGAATTGAAGCCGAAACCGGGCCAATCGCTTGTGGACAATCCTTGCGCTCCGGTGAAAGCCTTCCCCGACAGTTGACAAGCAGTGTATGACATGGGGTCGAACGTCAGTGCGCCCGGGAAGCCGGGCACGTGCCATATTCGCCGCTCGCGGCCTTTTGCGGACTTGTCACAGGGCAGTTCGGGGCTGTAAAGGGTCGGTCAATTCGCCAGACGGCGCCCAACGCCGTCCGCAGCAACAACACAGAGGCAGCAGTCCGATGGCAACAAGAAAACCGTCGATCGACCAGGATCTGATCCGGGATCTGGCCAATATTCTCAACGAAACAGACCTGACCGAGATCGAGATCGAACAGGATGACCTGCGCGTGCGGGTGAGCCGCGCCGGAACGCCGCAGATGATACATGCGCCGATCGCCCAGCATCAGGCGCCAGCGCCCGCTGCGCCGGCCCAGCCGGCCGCGCCGTCTGCCGAAGCAACGGCTGCCGCAGCCACCAGGACCGCCAACACGGTCACCGCCCCGATGGTCGGCACCGTCTACATGTCGCCGGCGCCCGGCGCCAAGCCGTTCGTCGAAGTTGGTCAAATGGTCAAGGAAGGCCAGACCATCCTGATCATCGAAGCCATGAAGACGATGAACCAGATCCCCGCGCCCCGCTCCGGCAAGGTTGTCGAAGTGCTGGTCACCGATGGCCATCCGGTGGAATATGCCGAACCGATGATTGTGATCGAGTAAGTGAACCAGGCCATGTTCTCCAAAGTCCTCATTGCAAATCGGGGCGAGATCGCACTCAGGGTGCTCAGGGCTTGCAAGGAGCTCGGCATCCAGACCGTGGCCGTGCATTCAACCGCCGATCAGGACGCCATGCATGTGCGGCTGGCCGACGAGAGCGTCTGCATCGGGCCGCCGCCGTCGCGTGACAGCTACCTCAACATTCACCAGATTGTCGCGGCGTGCGAGATCACCGGCGCGGATGCAGTGCATCCCGGCTACGGCTTCCTGTCCGAGAACGCCAAGTTCGCCGATATTCTCGAAGCCCACGGCATCACCTTCATCGGTCCGACCGCGGACCACATCCGCATCATGGGCGACAAGATCACCGCCAAGAAGACCGCCGTGGCGCTGGGCATCCCTTGCGTTCCCGGGTCCGACGGCGAAGTCTTCGACGTCGAGCAGGCCCTCGAGGTCGCCAAGGAGACCGGCTATCCGGTGCTGATCAAGGCAACGGCGGGCGGCGGCGGACGCGGCATGAAGGTAGCCCGCAATGCCGACGAACTCTCCGAAGCGCTGTCGACGGCGCGGTCGGAAGCGCTGGCGAATTTCGGCAATGACGCCGTCTACATGGAAAAATATCTCGGCCAGCCGCGCCACATCGAGATCCAGGTTCTGGGCGACGGTGAAGGCAACGCGGTTCATCTGGGCGAGCGCGACTGTTCGCTGCAGCGGCGTCACCAGAAGGTCTGGGAAGAAGCCAATTCGCCCTCGCTGAACGAGGATCAACGGATGGCGATCGGCGAGATCTGCGCCGTGGCGATGCGCAAGCTGAAATATCGCGGCGCCGGCACCATCGAATTCCTTTATGAAAATGGCGAATTCTATTTCATCGAAATGAACACGCGCCTGCAGGTGGAACACACCATCACCGAAGCGATCACGGGCATCGATCTGGTCAACGAGCAGATCCGTATCGCGTCCGGCGCCGGATTGTCGGTCACACAGGAAGACATCCGCTTCCATGGCCACGCCATCGAGTGCCGCATCAATGCCGAGGACCCCAGCACTTTCGTGCCCTCGCCCGGTACGATCACCCATTACCACCCGCCCGGCGGGCTGGGCGTCAGGGTCGATTCGGGCGTCTATCAGGGCTACAAGATCCCGCCCTATTACGACAGCCTGATCGGCAAGCTGATCGTTCACGGGCGGACGCGGGTGGAATGCATGATGCGGCTCAGGCGCGCGCTCGACGAGTTCGTTGTCGACGGCATCAAGACCACGATCCCGTTGTTTCGCGACCTTCTCGCCAATCCGGATATCGCAAATGGCGACTATGACATCCACTGGCTGGAAAAATTCCTTGCGGCCAAAGCTGACAAATAGATCAACACATGCTCCGGCCGCCATTCCGGCCGGAGGAGCCTGAGCCTTGCGGCGCGGCGCTTGTCCCCGGATCACGCCTGAACTCTTGCTGCGCGCCTATGCCTCGGGATTGTTTCCGATGGCCGATTCCGCCGACGATCCGGACCTGTTCTGGGTCGAGCCGGAGCTCCGCGGTGTCTTGCCGCTCGACGCATTTCACATCCCCAAGCGTCTTGCCCGCACGGTGCGGCAGGCGCCTTTCGAAATCCGCTTCGACACGGCCTTCGACGAAGTCCTTGCGGCCTGCGCGCAAAGCGTCGGCAACCGGCCGTCGACATGGATCAACTCAACCATTGCCGAGCTTTACGGCAGCCTGCATCGGCTGGGCCACGCCCACAGCGTCGAAGCCTGGCGCGACGGCAAGCTGGTGGGCGGGCTTTACGGGGTATCGATGCGGCGGGCGTTCTTCGGCGAAAGCATGTTCAGCCGCGAAACGGACGCCTCGAAAGTCTGCCTCGTGCATCTGGTCGAGCGGCTGCGAGAGCGCGGCTTCGTGCTGCTCGACACCCAGTTCACCACCGAGCATCTCAAGCGCTTCGGCGCCATCGATATTCCGCGCGCAGACTATGCCGTGATGCTTGAGGACGCGCTTGAGGGGCCGGACCTGCCTTTCTGACAGCGATTCTGAGCGACACGGTTATGAACCCGTCCTTTTCCGCTCGAAAGTCCGTGAATTCCACGACCCGAAACCCAACCCACACTCGTTCATGCCCGGTTCAGCCGGACGGAGGCAAGAAGTCCTGCTCGATCAGCCATGACTTCGGACCTCGGCACGGATTCTGCAGTCCCGGAACCGGACGGACGAAGCGGATGGAACCGAAATGGTGGCTGAAGCGTTATTGCGCGAAGGGTTATCTCTAAAGGAGTTCGTCTCTTGACACTTACACGGCTATTACTCGCCTCCACCGCCATCAGCCTCAGCGGCCTTGGCTTCGCCCATGCAGGCCCATTATCCCATGTCCGATCCTTGTCGGATTCCGCTCTCTCTGCCTCTCAGACCATAATCCGGGTGCAGATGAGCGTCGCCGAGGCCGAAGCTGCGCTGGCCGCAGCGCAGGCTTCCGGCGGAGACGTTGCGGCTGCAGAGGCAGCCCTTGCCGCAGCGCAGGCGGATGCCGCTGCCCAAGCAGCGCCCGCCCCAGAACCTGCGCCCGTGCCTGCCCCGGAACCTGCGCCAGCGCCGGAACCCGCGCCTGCTCCGGAACCCGCGCCTGCCCCGGAACCGGCCCCTGCCCCGGAACCCGCGCCTGCCCCGGAACCGGCCCCTGCTCCAGAGCCCGCGCCTGAACCAGCTCCTGTTCCTGAGCCCGCTCCTGAACCAGCCCCCGAGCCGGCGCCTGAGCCAGAGCCCGCACCTGAAGCTGCTCCCGCGCCAGAGCCGGCCCCTGAAGCTGCCCCTGCGCCGGTCACCGAGCCTGAGGCTGCTCCCGAGCCCGCGCCTGAACCTCTCACGGAGCCAGCGGCCGAAGCGCCCGTAGCGGAAGAGCCTGCGCCAGAGGCGGAACCCGCACCTGAAGCAGTGCCGGCTGAGCCTGCGGCTGAACCCGCTGCCCAGCCAGCGGTCGAGGAGCCCGCGGTAGAAGCCCCTGTGCCGGAGCCGAAACCTGCTCCTGAAGCGGCTCCGGAAACCCAACCCGAAGCGTCGGCTCCAGCCGCCGAGCCGGAACAGGCGGCTGAACCAGCCCCGGAAATGCCGGCAGCGGAAGCTCCGGCCGCAGAGACCGAGACTGAACAGCCCGCAGCTGCCCCAGGCGACGCCACTCAACCGGCAGGCGACGCACCAGCTGCCGCTCAGGAAGAGGTTCTGACACTGCCGGTCGAAGGTGGCGCCCCCGTCCTCGACAGTGCCAAGGAAGAGCCCGTGGCGGGCGAAGCGGCAGTTCCGGCCGCACCCACTGAACCTGCCGCACCCCCGCCGACGTCTGATGCGGAATCTCAGGCGGCATCTCCGCTTGGCGAACCGGTTCCGCAGGCTCTTGCTGAGCGCGGCGAGCGCTTCGACGAGGCGCCGGTGCGCGAGCAAGAGACCAATGTGACGATCATCAACCAGATCGACAACCGGACCATCATTGAAGTCGACAACCGCACGATCATCGAGCACGACGATCGGGACAGGCTTCAGGCCGGCAGCGATGAGGTTTATTATGAACGCCTCGGCGGCGGACGGGTCCGGGAAGTCGTCGTCCGGCCCAATGGCGTACAGCTGGTGACGATCACCAATCGCTGGGGCGACATGATCCAGCGCAGCCGGATCATGCCGGACGGGCGGGAATATGTGCTGTTCTATGCCGATGCCCGAAGCGACGGTTCGCGCCAGGCCTTTGTCGATCCGGGCCGCAACCTGCCCCGTCTGCAGCTGCAGATTCCGATTGATGAGTACATCCTGGACGCCACCGAAGCCGAGCCTTCGGCCTATCTCGACTTCCTGATGGAGCCTCCGGTCGAACAGGTCGAGCGTCTCTACTCGGTCGAGGAAGTTCGCCGGTCAGCCCGTATCCGCGACAAGGTGCGCCGCATCGATCTCGACTCGCTGACATTCGAGTTCGGCCAGGCGACGATTGCCGAGGACCAGATCCAGCGGCTTTCGGACGTCGCTGCAGCCATGACCAAGATTCTCGAGGAGAATCCGGCTGAGACCTTCCTGATCGAGGGCCACACCGACGCCGTGGGCACGGACAATGCAAACCTGCTGCTCTCGGACAAGCGCTCGGAGACGATCGCGGTGGCCTTGACCGACGTGTTCGGCATTCCGCCGGAAAACCTCGTGACCCAGGGCTATGGCGAACGCTACCTCAAGGTCAGCACCCAGGCACCGGAGCGGCTCAACCGCCGCGTGACCATCCGCCGGATCACGCCGCTGGTGACGCCGGTCGCTTCCCGCTAAGCCGGGCAGCCGATCAAACATTCCCAGGCCCCGCGCATCAAACGATGCGCGGGGCCTGATGCTTTTTACAGGGTCCGCGACCCGAACCCCGCGTGTCGAACTCAGCATAAAACGGCCACTATTCTCCGGACTGTCACGGATATTTCACTGCGGATCCACCAGTATTATGCCTTGCCGCCCAATCAGTCTGCGCTGGAGTTTTCATCTGAGTCTTGCTGCAGCATTCTGGCTGCACGCACTCCTGATCGCGCTGCTGGCGGTGTCACCCGCCCTGCACCATCCGGAGCCTGAACCCACAGGGGCCGTTTCCGTTGTCGTTGTTCCAGAGACCATCGCGACGTCAGTAGCTGCGGACCCTGCAGCGATTGCAGCGCAGCCGCCAAACACCCTCGCCCCACCGTCGATACCCGACATCCTCAAACCGTCGCGGCGACCCGCTGCTCCACCGGATCGGGGCTCGGGCAAATCCGGACTGGTGTCGGTCACCCGCTTCTTTTCCGCTGAAGTCTTGACCGAACCGCGCAACACTCAGGCGCGCAAAGCCCTGGGCCAACTGGCAAACGACGAAAAGGCGGTGCAGATCTGCAATCTCGAGGCGATGGAGCAAGCACAGCGCCAGTGGGACACCCTGCAACCGGATTTCGTGGTTGCCTATGCCACGGCCGCGATCGTTCTCGAAGACGACTTGATCGTCGCGGACGGTGCGGCTCTTCACAGCAAGCACAATTGGCACGCGCTTCGCTATCGATGCAGGGTGCGGGCCGATCGGACGGGGGTGACCGCCTTTTCTTTCGCGGTTGACGGAGCCATTCCCAGGGAACGTTGGGAAGAGATCAGTCTGCCCGCTGGCAATGACTGAACAGGCCGTTCCAGATCATTTCATCAATTGCCGGGCGTGGGCGCCGGAACGTCGGACTGCTGCTTGCATTCCTTGAGCCAGACGTCATAGACCGCGTGGTCCACCGCGTTGAGGCCGGGCGAATCCGCGAACATCCATCCGGTGAACAGGCGGCGGATCTTGCGGTCGAGCGTGATTTCGTCGACCTCGACGAAGGTGGTGGTCTTCGGCGGCTCGGTCTCGTCGCGGCTGTAGCAAACGCGTGGCGTCACCTGAAGCGCGCCGAACTGAACGGTCTCGCCGACATAGACATCGAAGGTGGTGATTCGACCGGTGATCTTGTCGATCCCGGAAAACACCGCGACGGGGTTTTCAATCCGGGCGGCCAGCGCCGGCGCACCTGCGCTCGACAGCATCAGCGATAGGGCGATGAGCGCGCTTGCGCGCTTTGCGAAATGGCTTGCATGGATGTTCATCAGCTTCACTCGTCACAAGGCCCGTGAGGGCTGCTCCGGTCTGTCTGCAGTACCGGCTTCAATGAAGCGTTAGCCACGAAATGTGGCATGGCTGCGCCGGAGAACCGCTGGAATGTCAGGATTTCGGGGTCCAGGCGTCGTAATCGCCGGTCACGTGCGGCCGGGCGCCCTGATTGAGGATCGAGCCCTTGGGGCGATAGGCGCGGCCGGTGCCGGTGAGGTTCCTCTGGTGCGCCTTTTCCCAGGGCTTTGCCGCATAGGTTTCGTCGGCAGGCGATACATCGGTGCGATGATGCATCCAGCCGTGCCAGCCGGCGGGAATGGCGGATGCTTCGGCCGGACCATTGTAAATCACCCAGCGGCGGGTGCGGCCTTCCGAATCCAGTCCGCCCTGATAATAGACGTTGCCGGACTCATCTTCGCCAACACGGTTTCCATGCCGCCAAGTGTGGTACCTGGTTCCAAGCGTCTGACCATTCCACCAGGTGAAAATCTGAAGCAGGAGCGTCTTCATGAAAGCCTCTTGTCCGTGGACCCGGCGACCCTTCCGAAGGGTCGCACCATATCCCGCCTTATGGCCCGCTCGGACCGCATTGTCCAGAGGCGACCAGGTCACGGGCGCCCTTCTGCTCAGTCCAGTTTCATCTTGAACCCGGCATGGCTCTGGGTGAAGCCGAGGTTCCTGTAGAACCTGTGGGCGTCGAGCCGCGCGGCGTTCGACATCAGCTGCACCAGCCGCGCACCCTTGCCCCTGGCTTCCGCAATCGCATGGTTGATCATGGCCTGGCCGATGCCGCGCCCGCGCATGTCGCTGCGGGTGTGGACGGCCTCGATGGTCAGGCTCGACGAGCCCTTGCCCGTGAGCGAGGTGATCAGCGTTGTCTGGAAGGTGCCGACGACCTCGCCGCCCAGCACGGCGACATAGAGCGCATCGTTGGGGCTCTGGGCGATGCGGTCGAAGGCCGCCAGATAGAGCGGCAGATCGGCCGGATCGGCGCTGTCGCCATGACCGCCCAGCGTATCCTGAGCAAACAGCGCGGCTATGGCCGCCACATCATCGCGTCTTGCCGCCCGGATTTCCATGGTCTCCGTCATGGCATCTCATCCCCTGTGCCAGCGTCCGGATAGGGCGATGGTCTGCAGATCCGCAAAACGTGATCCTTGATCTCGGCCGGCTTGTCCCGAATCCCTGTCCCCGGCATGATGGCATAAAAGCCAGACGAGGAGACCGCCGATGAACCCGAACTTCACCGTCGTGGCGCTGTTTTGCACAGTGCTGGGGTCGTCCGCCGTCACAGCCCAGGAGGGTCCGATCGGCATCGCTTTCGCGCAAGCGCCGGAACAGTCCTCGGGCGTGTGCACGGGGCAGAATACCGACAAGACGCTCGCCTGCGCGCGGGCCAGGTGCGTCGACGGCGGGGCATTGGCTGAGGACTGCCTCAGGGTCAAATGGTGTTATCCGGCGGGCTGGTCGGCCGATCTGTTCGTACAGCACCAGGAAGGTCTGCACTGGCATGAGTATCTCTGCGGCTGGGGATCAAGGGAAGCGGTGGAGGCCGCCGCGAAGGTCGCCTGCGACCGGGAACTGCGGCCCTACATCATCGAATGCTCGACGGTGCGGTTCTGGGACGATCAGGGGCAGGAAATCGCCGCCGAGTGATCAAGGCACGGCCTATCCGGCAAGCGTCTTCGACAGGATCAGCCCGGGAATGCCGGACTCGCCCTTGCCGCAGTTGGCAGTGCGGCCGGTCTCGGCCATGCCGTGGGCCTGATAGAAGGCGATCGCCGGTTCGTTGCCGGGGTCGACTTCCAGCGTCAGGCTTCGCGCATCGGGAAAGCAGGTCTCGATCTCGGCGAACAGATCGCGGCCCACCCCCAGCCCCTGGCATTCGGGGCGCACGTAAAGCTGGTGCAGCGACACGGCTTTGGTATCGGCCGCGTAACTGGCGAACGCAACGCCGCCGATCAGCTTGCCGTCGTCAGCCACCAGGAACTCGCCCTGCGGCCGTTCGAGAGAGGCCTTGATCGCGGCTTCCGAATGCCAGTCGGCAATGATTTCCTCGACCCTGGCCGCGCCGTAAAACGGCGCATAGGTCGCCCGCCAGGTCTCGGCCAGCACATCGCGGATGGCGGGAATGTCGCGGGCGGAGGCGGAGCGGACGAAGAACATGGGCCGCCCTACTCCTCGACGATCCCGAGCTTGGCCTTGACCAGATCCTGCACCGCCTTCGGGTTGGCCTTGCCGCCGGTCGCCTTCATCACCTGGCCGACGAACCAGCCGGCGAGCGCGGGCTTGGCCTGGGCCTTGGCCACCTGGTCCGGATTGGCGGCGATCACCTCGTCGACCGCCTTTTCGATGGCGCCGGTGTCGGTCACCTGCTTCATGCCGCGGCTTTCGACGAGTTCGGCCGGGTCTCCGCCCTCTTCCCAGACGATCTCGAACAGGTCCTTGGCGATCTTGCCGGAGATCGTGCCATCCTTGATGAGGTCAATGACGCCGCCGAGCTGGGCGGGGGAAACCGGAGTCTCTTCAATGGTTTTGCCGGATTTGTTCAAGGCGCCAAGCAAGTCGTTGATGACCCAGTTGGCGGCCGTCTTGCCGTCGCGGCCCCTGGCCACTTCCTCGAAATAGTCGGCGATGGCCTTCTCCGAGACCAGGATCGAGGCGTCGTAGACGCTCAGGCCCATGTCGCGCACCAGCCGCGCCTTCTTGTCGTCGGGCAGTTCCGGCAGGTGGGCCTTCAGCTCCTCGACAAAGGCGTCGTCGAACTCGAGCGGCAGCAGGTCGGGATCGGGGAAATAGCGGTAGTCGTGCGCGTCTTCCTTCGAGCGCATCGAGCGGGTCTCGCCCTTGCCCGGATCGAACAGTCTTGTTTCCTGATCAATCGTGCCGCCGTCCTCGATGATGGCGATCTGGCGCCGCGCCTCGTAGTCGATGGCCTGGCCGACAAAGCGGATCGAGTTGACGTTCTTGATCTCGCAGCGGGTGCCGAACTCGCCGCCGGGCTTCCTGACCGAGACATTGACATCGGCGCGCATCGAGCCCTCGTCCATATTGCCGTCGCAGGTGCCGAGATAGCGCAGGATCGAGCGCAGCTTGGTGACATAGGCCTTGGCCTCGTCCGCCGAGCGCATGTCGGGCTTGGAGACGATTTCCATCAGCGCCACGCCGGAGCGGTTGAGATCGACATAGGACATGGTCGGATGCTGGTCGTGCATCGACTTGCCGGCATCCTGCTCGAGATGCAGCCGCTCGATGCCGATCTCGATGTCCTCGAACTGGCCCTGCCGGTCGGGGCCGACGGAGATGATGATCTCGCCCTCGCCGACGATCGGATCCTTGTACTGGGAGATCTGGTAGCCCTGCGGCAGGTCGGGGTAGAAGTAGTTCTTGCGGTCGAACACCGAGCGCTTGTTGATCTGCGCCTTGAGGCCGAGACCGGTGCGCACGGCCTGGCGCACGCATTCCTCGTTGATCACCGGCAGCATGCCGGGCATCGCCGCGTCCACGAGGCTGACATTGGAATTGGCGTCCTTGCCGAAGCTGGTCGAGGCGCCCGAGAACAGCTTCGAATGGCTGGTCACCTGGGCGTGCACCTCAAGCCCGATGATGACTTCCCAATCGCCGGTGGCGCCGGCAACGAGCCGTTTGGGATCAGGGGTGCGGGTGTCGACGAGGGTCATGGCAGGCTCATTGTCTTGGAAGGAATAGCTCCCTGTCGGGTAGAACAAAGCCCGCCCGACTGCAAGGCTTTCCCGGCTTCGAGCGCCGCAATCACGCGGAATCCGCGTGCAAATTGTTTGACCGAGATCAATGCGGGCACAGTCGCGCCATGGGAATCTTTGATCAACATTAACGTGGAGTGGGTCATGAGCGTTTTGGACATTTTCAACCGGCTGACACAGCAGGCAGACCTGATGGACGCCATGATGAAGAAACTCGGCGTTGCCGATGAAATGCTGCAACTGCCCGACCATGCAGGCGTTCTGCGGCGCGCGGCGAACCGGTGCCTGACCTGCGAGCGCCCCGATGCCTGCGAACACTGGCTCGCCAATGAAAGCCATCCGGATGAAGCTCCGGGCTTTTGCCGCAACCACGACCTCTTTGCGCGGGTGATCGGCAATATGGACAAAGACACGCAACCTGCAGCCTGATATTTCAGCTCCCTCTAGGCAAAGAATTCTTTGCCCAACTTCAAAACCCGGAACGGGCCACCGTTTCCGGGTCTTTTTGCGGGTAGCTTCCGTGTTTCAGGGGCTGTAGAGCCCATCCTCCTCCGGGTTTGGTTCCGCGCCAGGCTCGAACTCCTTGATCATTTCCACCTTGTCGATGTCCTCGTCCAGCGGCTCGGAATAGCTCACGAAATAGGTTTTCACACGATAGCCCTGACGCTTGAAGAGCCTGATCGCACCGTGATTGCGGGCATGGGTGTCGAGGCGCGCGGTGGAATAGCCACGCTTCCTGATGCCCGATTCGATTTCCTCAAGCAGGGCGGTGCCGACGCCTCTGCGCTGAAACGCCGGATCAACCCAGAGATCGGTGATGAAATCATCCGCCTTTTCACACGATCCCCAGCCTGCCAGATCCCCATCCAGCTCGGCCACCACGATGTCGGGCCAGTTGCGGGTGCAGAAATCGTAATAGGCCTTCCTGGCATTCTCGCGCAGCCGGCCGGCATCCTCGCCCCAGTGGCTGATCACGGTCTCCCAGGCCGCCAGGCCGATCTTGGCGAGATCCTGGGCTTCGGCGGAACTGGCTGGCCGGATAACAAGCATGGAGACGCTCCGTTTCGGAAAGCGGGGTCGAATTAACGAGAGTATCGTGTCACGACTGATATCACACGATAGTCTCGCACAGGGCTTTTCAGCAACTCGCCAGCCAACACGCGTTTACTGAATGGTTATTTCCGCTCTCTCGGCCGCCGTGACACTGGCCTGGGCTTCCTTCTTCTCAGCGCCTGAATCGCCGCTCATGATGGCGACCGCGAGATAGTCGCCCGGCGGCAGGGTTATCTGCAGCTCCTCGGCATAGGCGCCTTCGATGGCCTTGCGGCGGCCCTGGATGTCTGCCTTGGCGGACAGAATCTCGATCCTGTAGGCGCCGGGCGCCTTCACATTGAGAACGCCTGCATTGAGATTGACCGTGATTGCCGACATTTCTCCCTGCTTGACGCTGACCGGCTGTTCGGCCGAAGCAGCGTCGAGACGCAACCGCACGATGTAGTCGCCAGGCGACAGCTTGAACTGATTGCCCGGTCCATAGCCGCCATCGATGCTTTCGCGCTTGCCATCCAGCGACATCTTGCCCGACAGCACATCGACCCGGTAGCCGCCGTCTTCCACGGCCGGCCCGTTTTCCGCATAGACCGCCTCGACGGCGAGCACGCCAGTGCCCGCGACGATGCGCTTGTCGAGGCTCTCGCCTGCGGCAATCGCAAAGCTCTCCTCGGCGCGCGCCTGACCGAGCCTTGCCTTGACGGTCACCGGGCCGGCGGGCACCAGGAACCGGCCCTGACCATAGCCGCCATCCTGTTTGCCCGAGGCCTCGATGTCGAAGCGGGCGCTGTCATCGATCCCGGCGGCTTCGTCGGGCACGACCGAGACCGTCAGCCACCCGGCATCAAGCACCAGTTCGCGCTCGACCAGTTCATCGTCCCTGGCGTCAACGATGGTTTCGGCCATCGCCATGTCCTTGCTCACCCGCACCAAATAGCGGCCAGCGGGGACCATCGTGCGCCAGGCAGTGTCATAGCCGTAATCCAGCGCATCGGGAGCCGGCGTGTCGCCAGTCACGGGGAAAACCTCCCATTTGCCGTCGCTGTCGAGCGCCGGGCCGCCTTCCCCCAGCACCGCGGTGAAGGCCAGGTTTTTCTCGAGCGCCGCGGGCGCCGGCGGGGATTCAGGTTCCGGCAGGGGCTCGGCCGCGACCGTCTCCGTAAGCGCCCCGGCCAGCTCCTCCGCATTGGCGGCCTGCAGGTAGCGCCCGCCGGTGTTCTCGGCCAGGCAGGCCACTTGTCTGCCCTCGTCCTCGGTCAGGCCGAACCCGATGACATGCGCGGTGAATTCGACGCCCAGCTTCTCGAGTTCGCTTGCCAGCGCACAGGGATCGGCGTTGCAGGTCTCGATGCCGTCGGTCACGACGATGACCGTGGCCTTTTCCTCTGTGTAGCGAAGGCTCTCGGCGGCCATTTTCACCGAATCGGCCAACGGGGTCTTGCCCTTCGGGTTGAGCGATTTGACCGCCGCGGCAATATCCGCCCGCGTGCCGGATCCCGGCGCGACGATCTCCTCGATGTCGGCGCAGGCCCCCTTCTCGCGATGACCATAGGCGATGAGGCCCAGATCCAGCGTGTCGGGCAAAGTGGTGAGCACGTCGGACAGGGTGTCGCGGGCAATCTCGATCTTGGTCCTGCCGTCGATCTGGCCCCACATCGAGCCAGAGGCATCCAGAACAATGATCGCCCGGTCATTGGCATGGGATACAACTGGTGCAGACACCACCGCTGCCGCCACAACACACACCAGGAACGACAGTACACATGCGGATCTTGCGAACATGAAACCATCCCTTCATCTTCCACGCGAGCAGAGTGTACCTGAACTTGCGTGGTGGAAAAGAGGGGCTTTTGGATCCGGCGGACATTGCTGGCCGGATTGCAGACCTTGATGCAACACTTCCGGAGCTTCAGCTTGCCGCTGCTCCAGGAAAGCTTGACCGGAACGCCACTGTCCCATATCCAGAACCGGTCAACTTATGGAGTTTTTATGTCCATTTTGTCAGAGTCCCGGTAAGGGGCCAGCCCGCGTCAAGCACGCTCGGCATGGCCGACAGAAACATGACAACCGCTGACGTTTGAGACGTCGGCATGTGTTTTTGTGCGCTCAATGCAGCGCTGCACCCGGACATCGTACAATGGACATATCACGCGCCGAACAGCGCATTCTGCACTTGCTTGCACAAGGCGGCAGGATTGAACTCATCCGCGACGACAGCAGAAAGATCGCAGGCATCAAGCTGATCACCCGTGAGGGCTGGCTGTTTGCTGGTCTCGATCTCGAAACCTTCCGCAAGCTCAGGCGCAAACGCGCCATCAGTTCCCGGCAGGGAGAGCCTTACGCGGTCACCAGACGCGGCCTGGAACTGGTCAGGTCGCAACTCAACAACCGCTAACACCAAAGCGGCGCCTCCGGGCGCCGCTTACAGCCATGAAAAGCGGAGCCGTTTCAGGCCCTACCACCAGCGCTTCGGCTCGAACCGGCCCGCTGCCTGCTCGATCACGTGGGCGGTCCTGAACAGGGTTTCTTCCTCGAAGGGACGGCCGATCAGTTGCAGGCCCAGCGGCAAGCCCTTGGGGTCGAGACCCGCGGGCACGGCGATGCCGGGGAGGCCGGCCATGTTGACGGTGACGGTGAAGATGTCGTTGAGGTACATCTTCACCGGATCGCTCGCCAGGTTCTCGTCGCCGACGGCAAAGGCCGAGGACGGAGTGGCGGGCGTCAGGATGGCGTCGACGCCGGCGGCAAAGGCGAGCTCGAAATCGCGCTTGATCAGGGTGCGCACCTTCTGGGCGCGCAGGTAATAGGCGTCGTAATAGCCGGCCGAGAGCACATAGGTGCCGATCATGATGCGGCGCTTGACCTCCTGGCCGAAACCCGCCGCACGGGTCTTCTCGTACATGTCGGCAATGTCCTTGCCCGGCACGCGCAGGCCGTAGCGGACGCCGTCGTAGCGGGCGAGGTTGGACGAGGCTTCGGCGGGCGCGACGATATAATAGGCGGGCAGCGCGTATTTGGTGTGGGGCAGCTCGATGTCGACGATCTCGGCGCCGGCGTCCTTGAGCCAGGCGATGCCCTGCTTCCAGACGGCGTCGATTTCCTCGGGCATGCCCTCGATGCGGTATTCGCGCGGGATGCCGATCTTCAGGCCCTTGACCGAGCCGCCGAGTGCCGCCTCGTAGTCGGGCACCGGGCGATCGACCGAGGTGGTGTCCTTGTCGTCGACCGAGGCCATGGATTTGAGCAGGATCGCCGCATCGCGCACGTCGCGGGCGATCGGGCCTGCCTGGTCGAGCGAGGAGGCAAAGGCGGCAATGCCCCAGCGCGAGCAGCGGCCATAGGTGGGCTTGATGCCGACGGTGCTGGTAAAGGCCGCAGGCTGGCGGATCGAGCCGCCGGTGTCGGTGGCCGTGGCGCCGGCGCAAAGAAACGCCGCGACGGCTGCTGCCGAGCCTCCCGAGGAGCCGCCGGGCACCAGGTTGGCGTTCGATCCTTCAGCCCGCCAGGGGTTGATCACCGGGCCGTAATAGGAGCTTTCATTGGACGAGCCCATGGCGAATTCGTCCATGTTCAGCTTGCCCAGCATCACCGCGCCGTCGGCCCAGAGATTGGCGGTGACGGTGGATTCGTAGCGCGGCTCGAAGCCGTCGAGCACGTGGCTGCAGGCCTGGGTGTGCACGCCCTCGGTGGCGTAAAGATCCTTGATGCCGAGCGGGATGCCTTCGAGCGCGCCGGCCTTGCCGTCCGCGCGGCGGGCATCGGAGGCCTTCGCCATGTCCCGCGCCTTGTCGGCGGTCACCTTGACATAGGCGTTGATCGCCGGGTTGGCGGCATCGATGGCCTGAAGATAGGCTTCGGTCAGCTCGAGGCTCGAGAAGGCGCCCTTGGCCATCTGGTCACGGGCTTCGGCGATGGTCAGGCGGATCAGGTCGGTCATGCGGACAACTTCTTTTCAAAGAACCGGGAATAGCCGGAATCGGGATAGTCGAGAACGGCGGCACATTCGGTGAAACCGTGATTTTCGTAAAGCCTTACGGCGGCGGCAAGCCCCTCGCCCACGCCGGTCTCAAGCACCAGCCGTTTCATGCCGAGCGCGCGAGCGCGATCGCAAATCGCATCCAGCAGCATCGAGCCGACGCGCTGGCCGCGCGCGGCGGGAACCGTGAACATGCGCTTGACCTCGCCGGTGCGTGACCCCGCATCGTCTCCAACGTCCTTGAGCGCGCCAAGGCCAACAGCCTCGCCCGCATCGGTGCGCGCGACGAACACGGTGGTGTCAGCACCCGCCATTTCCTCGATGTTGAGGCCGAAATGGAATTCGGCCGGCGCGAGCGGAACCAGATAGGCGTCCAGCGCCTCCACCAGCCCCTTCACCTCGTCCTGCAACGGCGATTCAATGGCGACCGAGACAGCCATGGCCTATTCAACCACCTTCGGAACGACGAAGAAATTGTCGGTGCTTTCGGGCGCATTGGCGACGATGTCTTCGGCCTTGGAGCCGTCGGTGACGAGGTCTGCCCGCTTCTTCATCGCCATCGGCGTGACCGAGGTCATCGGCTCGACGCCTTCGACATCGACTTCCGAAAGCTGTTCGACAAAGCCCAGTATGGCGTTGAGTTCGCCTTCCATGCGCGCCGCATCCTCTTCGGTGACAGCAATGCGGGCCAGGTGCGCAACACGTTTGACGGTGGCAAGATCTACGGACATCGGGTCCTCATCGGGTCATGTGAACAGGTTGCCCCGCTATAGCGGCGAGCGGGCAGCCACGCAACTGCGGGGCTCGGATTTGTCATTATCAACGCAATACCGGCCCCGCAAAGCCAGCATCACTTGATGGCGGTGACATGGAGCCATTGGGTCGGCTTGCGGTCATAGCCACTGCCCAGTTCGGTGGTGATCGCCAGATCCGCCCACCCGGAGGCCGCGTACCACTCCCTGAGCGAGCGCTCTGACGGATAATTGTAATAGCGGTCAAACTGGTCGCGGCCTTCCTTGTCGCCGGCTTTAAAGCTGGCGTAGAAGGCCCCATCCTTCTTCAATGCCGCATGAATTCTCGCGAGGATCCCCGGCAGGCTTGCCCTGGGGACATGCAATAGGCAGGCATTCGCCCATATGCCGTCACACGTGCCGGTCTCGTCAAGTTCCGCGAACAGCAGCGTTTCAACCGGTATTCCCAAGCGCCGTTCGGCTGCTTCCGCCATCTCGGGCGTCCCGTCCGTCGGACGCACGGCGTAGCCGCGGGACAGCATGATTTCACTGTCCCGCCCTGCGCCGCATCCCAGTTCGAGAATGACAGCGCCGGGCGGCAGCAAGGCGAGAAACGCGTCGAGGTGCCTCGAATCCGCGTTTTCGTTGCGTGAGGCATAGGCGGGAGCCTGCTGCTCATAGAAGCTCAGCGTTCTGTCATCCTGGGGCACTTGTCCCACCCTGTCGGTCAGACCACAACGCTTTCGCCGGATTTGGGCACGGCGACGTTCTTCGCATCGTCCTCCATCGCTTCGAGGAAGGCGTCGGCGGTCTGGTCGATGATCGGGAAGGTGCCGTAATGGCAGGGCAGCACCTTGGCGAAGGAAAAGAACCTGCGGCAGGCGAGTGCTGCCACCGCGCCGCCCATGGTGAAGCGGTCGCCAATCGGCACGATGCCGATTTCCGGACGGTGCAATTCGTTGATCAGGGCCATGTCGGAGAAGATGTCTGTGTCGCCCATGTGCAGAAGCCCGGGCTCGTCCTCGAAATGCAGCATCAGCCCGTTGGCGTTGCCCAGCGAATGCGACACGCCGTCGGAGGTGATGCTGGCCGAGGAGTGCAGCGCATTGACGAAGGTGGCGGAGAACCCGTCGAGCGCAATGGTGCCGCCGGTGTTGCCCATTTCCAGCCGGTCGAGGCCGTGATGATGGCCAAGCCAGGCAGCCAGATCGGCATTGGCGAGCACAACCGCGCCGGTTTCCCTGGCGATCGCGCCTGTATCGCCAACATGATCGCCATGGCCGTGGGTGAGCAGGATGTGGGTCACACCCTTGACCGCGTCCTTGCGGTCATTTCCTTCAAAGCCGGGATTGCCGGTGAAGAACGGGTCGATCAGGATGACGGATTTGGCGGTTTCAAGCCGGAATGCGGAATGGCCGAGCCAGGTGATTTTCACTTTTTACTCCCTTGGATGCTTTTGGGCGACCCTACCGGATCAAACCCGAGTTGGGCAATGGACGCCGGCGCGGCTTCGGCTGGCCGCCATCCATTGCGCCGGTCACGCGGGTGGGCTATGCGACATCATCCGCGCTGACCGAAGGCAATATATGGCGTTGCCGCGTTCGCGCCACCCCTGCAGCCATCCCAGCGAGGCACCTATGGCCGACGACGATTATGTTTATGATGAAGTGACAGGCGAATGGCGTCCGGCTTCGGAGATGGCTGCGGAAGCCGCCAAGGCCAACGTCGTGGTCGATTCGGCCGGAACCGTGCTTGCCGACGGCGACTCCGTGACGCTGATCAAGGACCTCAAGGTCAAGGGGGCGGGCCAGACTCTGAAACAGGGCACCGTCATCAAGTCGATCCGGCTCACCGACAATCCCGAGGAAATCGATTGCCGCCATGACGCCATAAAGGGCCTTGTGCTGCGCACGGAATTCGTGCGGAAGCGGTAGAGCAGTTCATGGCCGTCATCACCATGGAAGAGCTGGCCGCGCTGATTGCTCCGGGCCAGACCATTGCCGGGATCGACCTCGGCACCGAGACCATCGGGCTCGCGGTATCGGACCTGTCCTTGAGCCTCGCCTCGCCGCGGCCGGTGATCAAGCGGAAGAAATTCACGCTCGACGCCCAGGTTCTGCTCGAAGCCCTCGCGCGCGACAATGCGCACGCGGCGGTGATCGGCCTGCCCGTCAACATGGATGGATCGGAAGGTCCGCGCGTCCAGTCCACCCGCGCCTTCGTGCGCTCGATGGCCGAAAAATCGGACCTGCCGTTCGTCTTCTGGGACGAGCGGCTGTCGACGGTTGCCGCCGAGCGGGCGCTGATCGAAATGGATGTGTCGCGCAAGAAACGCAAGGGGCGGATCGATTCGGCCGCGGCCAGCTTCATCCTGCAGGGCGCGCTCGACCGGCTTGCGGGGCTTCGCGCTGCGGCGAAGGCCGCCTCTCAGGACATCCGCGAGTAGTCGGATTCCCGCGATGTTGCGGTTGCGATGGGAGCATCGCGGTCCTCGGTCCACCCGAACAGCTTGCGCATGGACGCCCAGATCTGCTTGCGGCGGCGCTTGAGCACAATGAATCCGACGACCAGAAACGTATCCAGAATGATTGCCTTGAGTACCAGCGGCGGGATCGATTCGGGCGGAATGCCGAGTATGTTGCCGTAGATGGTGAAGACCAGATCATGCAGCTCGCGGGTCAGGATCCGGAATCCGAAATTGATGTCGTAGAAGGACAGCCCGTACCAGCTGCCGAGCAGCACAATGGGGATGATCCAGAGTATCAGGAACACTTTCATGTGCTCGCCCCCCGCCGGGACATGGAGGCAAGCTGCGCACTGAACGCGGCATGGCTGGCTGCGTGATCGGCGATCACCTCGTCAAGCGCTGTGACGTCGTTATCAGCAGCATTGCCGGTCTCGCTCGAAGGCGAGGTGAACGGCATGACGGTCAACAGCAAGCCACCGAGAGCCGCGAGCTGGAGCACCAGCAATGCGCCGGCCTCACCGCCCACCAGCGAAACCGCCACGATCAAACCCGCGGAGGCTGCCGCGCATGCCGCGGCGCCTTCGGCCAGGGGCCGTGCCTCACGTTGTTCGGTTTCCTCGCCGAGCACGGCGAACAGCATGGCGAAGAGCGCCAGTCCGGCCGACGCGACATTGAATCCGGCCATGATCCCGAAGACCACGCTGCTTGTGACCGGCGAGAAGCCGATGCCCTGCATCGCCGCCATTGCGGCATCCACCAGTCCGCTGTTTGCAAAAAGAGTGAGCCCCGCCAGCTCCACCCCGCCCTGCGGCGCATAGGTGACCACCAGCGCCAGCAGCGACAGAAAGCTGATCCAGAACAGCATGATAGCGGTAAAAAACAATCGACTTGACAGCATTTTGCATCCGTCGGCATGGACCGGGTATGGTGACTTCTCTTCAAGCAGCATGAACGCGCCAACCGTCAGACGCAATGTAAACCATTTGTTAAGGTTAACGACGGCATTGCCCAAAGGGTCCGGGCCGCTTATGACCGTGCCTTTCACCCCCATCCCCTGCAGCCGATTTCAGCCATCATGACCCCAGAATTTTCCGTGCAATGATTCCGATCTTTGAAAGCATCCTGCCGATCTTCATCCTCGTGCTCCTGGGCGTGGCACTCCGGCGCCTGCCCTTCATCGATCAGAGCATATGGCCAGGGCTCGAGACGCTCGGATACTACCTGCTGTTTCCCGCGCTTCTGTTTCTGACCCTGGCTACAGCCGATTTTTCCGGAATCGAACTGGGAACAGTCGCGCTCGTCTCGCTTCTTGCGGTGGCCGTCATGACTGTGCTGCTGATTGCCCTGCATCCGCTGGCCCGCGCCCGGGGCATGGCGGATGCGAGCTATACCACCCTGTTTCAGACATCGTCGCGGTGGAACGCGTTCATCGCGCTCGCCATCGCCGAGAAACTGTCGGGCCCGAGCGGGCTGGCGCTCGTCGCCCTGGTGATGGCACTGATCATCATCCCGCTCAATTTCATCAATGTGATCATGCTGGTCTGGTATGGAACCGGGGCGCGCAGCATGGCCACCCTTGTCAAGCGGATCGCCGGCAATCCGCTCATTCTCGGCTGCGTGGCGGGCATTGCCGTCAACGCCCTCCCCTTCGGCATTTATCCGCCGGTGGAACAGGCGGTTGACCTGATCGCGCGGTCGTCGCTGGGGCTTGGATTGCTGATGGTCGGCGCAGGGCTCAAACTCAACGATGCTCTGCGCCCCGGACCCGCCGTGCTGGCGCCGACGGCGCTGAAGCTCATCGTGTTTCCTGTGATCATGACCGGTTTGGCGCTGAGCTTCGGCCTGTCCGGCGAACCGCTGCTGATCCTGGCGCTGTGCGCTTCGGTACCGACAGCCATGAACGGCTATCTGCTGGCCCGCCAGATGGGCGGTGACGCACCCCTTTATGCCGCTGTCACCACGGTGCAGACCGTCGCGTCGTTCCTGTCAATACCGGTCGTGATGTGGGCGGCAGGGCTTGTCGCGGGCGGTCAGCTGACCGGCGGATAGAGCAGATCGACGATCTGGCGGGCGTCAAAGCGCGCGTCGAGCATGCCATAGGTCGACCGCCAGGCGCCGCCGAGCCGGGTTTCGACAAAGGCTTCGGCCACATGGCCGGCTCCGAGCCGGGTCAATTCGGCGGCGGCGGCGGCGAGCGCCAGCTGCTCGGTCAGCATCCGTGCCGCCCCCTCGTCGCGCTCGGCCACCGCCATGCAGGCCCTCAGCACATCGACCGTGCGCGGTCCGGCGGCGCCCAGATCGGTGTTGATGCTGCCAAGCGCCACTTCGCACAGGTCACGGCCTCGGGTGAGCACCCGCAGCACATCGAGGGCCATGACATTGCCCGAGCCTTCCCAGATCGCGTTGACCGGGGCCTCGCGGTAGTGCCGGGCAACCGCGCGCTCCTCCACATAGCCGTTGCCGCCCATGCACTCCATCACCTCGTAGATGACGGAAGGGGCGATCTTGCAGGCCCAGTACTTGACCACCGGCGTCATCAGCCGGGCGATGGCGGCTTCCGCGGGGTTGTCGCGCGCATTGTCGAAGGCGCGGGCAAGGCGCATCGACAGCGCCGTGGCCGCCGCCGTATCGAGCGCGAGATCGGCCAGCACGCGGATCATCAGCGGCTGGTCGATCAGCAATTCGCCAAAGACGCGGCGGTGTCGGCAGTGATGCACCGCTTCGGCAAGGCTCGCGCGCATCATGCCGGCGGACGCCAGCGCGCAATCGAGCCGGGTGAGCGTGACCATGTCGAGTATGGTGCGGATGCCCTCGCCTTCGCCGCCGAGCAGGAAACCGAAGGTGTTGTCGAATTCGACTTCGGAAGAGGCGTTCGAGCGGTTGCCGAGCTTGTCCTTCAGGCGCTGCAGCCGCAGCCCGTTGAGGCTGCCGTCTTCGAGAATGCGCGGCACCAGGAAGCAGCTCAATTCGTCGCCGGCGCCCTTGCCGGTTTGGGCAAGCATGACAAAGGCGTCCGACATCGGCGCGGACATGAACCATTTGTGCCCCGACAGCCGGTAGACGCCTTCGCCGGCGCGGACCGCCCGGCTCTGGTTGGCGCGGACATCGGTGCCGCCCTGCTTCTCGGTCATGCCCATGCCGATGGTGACGCCGGATTTCTGCATGGCCGGGCGGTGGCTCGAATCATAGCGGCGCGAGACGATCTGCGGCGCCCAGGCCTTCTCGATGCGCGGCGAGGCCATGATCGCGGCAATCGAGGCGTTGGTCATGGTCAGCGGGCAGAGATGGCCGCATTCGAGGCCTGCGGTAAGAAAGAAGCGTATGGCGCGGGCCTGATGGGCAAAGCCCTTTTCCTCACGGCGTCCTTCCCAGACCGAGCCCTGCAGCCCGATCGACACCGAACGGCGCATCAGCGCGTGCCAGCTGGGGTGGAAATCGACCTGGTCGATGCGGTTGCCGTAGGCGTCATGGGTCCTGAGTTCGGGCACGGCGCGGTTGGCGATGCGGGCGAGGTCCTGGGCTTCGGCGGAAGCCACGAACTTGCCCACGGTCTCGAAATCATCGCGCAGCGCACGCGGCATGTCGGCCGCAATGTCCTTCAGCAAAGGATCGGCGCGATAGGCGTTGTGGCCCGAAAAGGGCGGGCTCTGGTTCTCGGCCTGCGGGCCAAAGGCTTGGATTGGGCTCATCGGACCTCGCTTACAGGGATTCGCGCGGTTTTGCATGGGGACACAGCACTTTTCGAGCAGGGCCACGCTTGCCCCTGCCGATGAACCTTTCTATAGACCCCTCGAGACTTCAATCCCATGGGACGCATGATGTCATTTCCGCACCGCCACCTGCTCGGAATCAAGGGGCTTTCGGAGCAGGACATCATCTATCTGCTCGACCGGGCCGACGAGGCGGTGAAGATTTCCCGCCAGCGCGAGAAAAAGACCTCGACGTTGCGCGGCCTCACCCAGATCAACCTGTTCTTCGAAGCCTCCACCCGGACACAGGCATCTTTTGAGCTGGCCGGAAAGCGGCTGGGCGCCGACGTGATGAACATGTCGGTTGCCAATTCCAGCGTCAAAAAGGGCGAAACGCTCGTCGACACGGCGATGACGCTCAACGCCATGCGGCCGGATGTGCTCGTCGTGCGCCATTCCTCGGCCGGCGCCGTGGCGCTTCTGTCGCAAAAGGTCGGCTGTCCGGTGATCAATGCCGGCGACGGGGCGCATGAACATCCCACCCAGGCGCTGCTCGACGCGCTGACCATCCGCCGCGCCAAGGGCAAGGTCGGGCGCCTGATCGTCGCCATCTGCGGCGACGTGCTGCATTCGCGTGTCGCGCGCTCCAACATCCTGCTGCTCAATGCGCTGGGCGCGCGCGTCCGGGTGGTCGCCCCCTCGACCCTGCTGCCTTCCGGAATTGCGGATATGGGCGTCGAAGTGTTTCAGAGCATGGAAGACGGGCTCAGGGATGCCGATGTGGTGATGATGCTGCGTCTGCAGCGCGAGCGCATGGCCGGCTCCTTCGTGCCCTCGGTGCGGGAGTATTTCCGCTATTACGGGCTCGACGCCGACAAGCTCAAATCAGCCAAGCCCAACGCGCTGGTGATGCATCCCGGCCCGATGAACCGCGGCGTCGAGATTGCCTCCGATATCGCCGACGGTCCGCAAAGCGTCATCGAGATGCAGGTCGAGATGGGGGTAGCCGTGCGCATGGCGGTGATGGAGACGCTGATGTTGTCGCAGGGGAACCAGCCATGACGCAGCGGGTTCTTCGCAATCTCCGGATCGTCGATCCGTCGACGCAGATGGACGAGATCGGCGACATCGTGATCATTGACGGCAAGATCGCCGCGATCGGCGCGGGCGCATTGGACGCGGCGGCGCAATTCGGCGGCGACGTCGAGGACTGCGCCGGACTGATCGCCATTCCAGGCCTCGTCGACGCCTGCGTGCATATCGGCGAACCCGGCGCCGAACACCGCGAGACCATCGCCTCGGCCAGCAGGGCTGCGGCGAAGGGCGGCGTGACCTCCATCGTGATGATGCCCGACACCGATCCGGTGATCGACGACGTGGCGCTGGTTGATTTCGTCCAGCGGCTGGCGCGCGACGAGGCGGTCGTTCATGTTTATCCGGCGGCGGCGCTGACCAAGGGGCTCAAGGGCGAGGAGATGACCGAATTCGGCCTGCTTCTCGAAGCGGGCGCCGTGTGGCTCAGCAACGGCCGGCACTCGGTCGACCACCCGGCGGTGATGCGTCGCGCCATGACCTATGCGCGCGATTTCGGCGCTGTGATCGCGGTCGCCACGCAGGACCGGCGGCTCGGCGCGACCGGAGTGATGAACGAGGGGCTGTTTGCCAGCTGGCTCGGACTGCCGGGAATTCCGCGCGAGGCCGAGATCATTCCGCTCGAACGGGATCTGAGGCTCGCGGGCCTGACCGGCGCGCGCTATCACGCGATGAGCATTTCGGTGCCGCAATCGGCGGATGTCATCCGCGCGGCCAAGGCGAACGGGTTGCGAGTGACCGCCGGGATCTCGATCAACCATCTGACGCTCAACGAGACCGACATCGGCGAATACCGCACCTTCTTCCGGCTGTCGCCGCCGCTGCGCACCGAGGACGACCGGCGCGCCATGGTGGCGGCACTCGCCGAAGGCGTCATCGACATCATCGTTTCGGCGCATGACCCGCAGGATGTCGACACCAAGCGGCTGCCTTTTGCCGACGCAGAAAACGGCGCGATCGGCCTGGAAACGATGCTGGCGGCGGCGCTCAGGCTCCATCATTCGGGCGATGTGCCGCTGATGCGCCTGGTTGACGCCATGTCGACGCGGCCTGCCCGGATCCTTGGCCTGGAGGCGGGAACGCTCAAGGCCGGCGCGCGCGCGGACATTGCGCTGATCGATCCGGAGTATCCGTGGGTGGTGTCCAAGGACGACCTCATCTCCAAGTCCAAGAACAGCCCGTTCGAGGACGCGCGCTTTACCGGCAAGGTGTTGCAAACGCTGGTTGCAGGTGTCACAGTTCATCGCGCCTGACCGCCGCATGCCGGCTGCTCAGGCGTGTCCACGTGGAGGAGAATAGCGTCGTGCCTGGTCTGATCAGTTGGTCGCTTTCGGCGCCTGAAATGCTTGTCTCGCTGCTTGCCGGCTATCTGTGCGGATCCATCCCGTTCGGCCTGATCCTGACCCGCATGGCCGGGCTCGGCGATGTGCGCACCATCGGATCGGGCAATATCGGCGCGACCAATGTGCTGCGCACCGGCAACAAGAAGCTTGCGGCGCTCACGCTACTCCTCGACGCCCTCAAGGGCACGGTGGCTGTCGTTGCCGCACGCTATGTGCTGGGCATGGAGGCGGCATTGATTGCCGGGCTCGGCGCGTTCCTGGGCCATCTCTATCCGGTCTGGCTCAAGTTCAAGGGCGGCAAGGGCGTTGCCACCTATATGGGCGTGCTCCTGGGCCTTGCGCCGCTGATCGTGCTGGTCTTTGCCGCGGTCTGGCTCGGCATGGCGAAGCTGTTCCGCTACTCGTCGCTGGCGGCGTTGGCGGCGGCGGTCGCCGTGCCGATCGCACTTTATCTATATGGGCGACCGGAGGTGGCGTCGCTGTTCGCCATCATGTCGGTGATCACCTTCCTCAAGCACCACCAGAACATCAGCCGGCTGCTTTCGGGCACAGAGGGCCGGATCGGGGACAAGGGCTGATGTCCGCCGGCGATGAAGGAAGGCGCGGCGTCGCCCTTTCTGATCGCCAGCGGCTCTCCTGGTTGCGGCTGATCCGCTCCGACAATGTCGGCCCGGCGACGTTCCGCGACCTGATCAATCATTTCGGCTCCGCCGAAACCGCCATCGAGCAATTGCCCGAACTGTCGCGGCGCGGAGGCTCGGCGCGGGCAATCAAGGTTGCGAGTGTCGCGGATGCCGAAGCCGAGCTAGAGGCGGCGCGGAAATCCGGCGCGGTGTTCATCGGCATCGGCGAACCGGATTACCCTCCAGCGCTCCGACGCATCGATGGCGCGCCGCCGCTGATTGCGGCCATCGGCGACCTCTCGCTGGCGATGCAGCCCGCGGTCGGCATTGTTGGCGCGCGCAACGCCTCGGTCTCGGGCGCCAAGATGGCGGCCCGGATGGCCCGCGAACTTGGGGCAGCCGGTTACGCGGTCGTTTCGGGCCTGGCCCGCGGCATTGATGCGGCGGCGCACCGGGCAAGTCTCGACAGCGGCACCATCGCGGCGCTTGCCGGCGGGCTCGACCAGCCCTACCCGCCCGAAAATCTCGATCTCTACCGCGAGATCTGCTCCGGACAAGGCCTCGCCATCAGCGAGATGCCGATGGGCTGGGAGCCGCGCGCACGGGATTTCCCGCGGCGCAACCGGCTGATCGCCGGCATCGGCCTGGGGCTGGTGGTGATCGAGGCGGCGCAGCGCTCCGGCTCGCTGATCACCGCGCGGCGGGCTGCGGATTTCGGCCGGCTGGTCTTCGCCGTTCCCGGCTCACCCTTGGATCCCCGGGCCGCAGGCACCAACGGCCTGCTCAAGGAGGGCGCGATCGTGACCACCGATAGCCGTGACGTGATCGATGCGCTCGCCCCGTCCAGCCGCATGTTTCCCGATGACGAGCCGGTCATGGAGGAGCCCGGATCCGGCGACGGCGCGCCGTTTGACGAACCGCGCGACGATGACCGCGCCCGCGTGGTCGAGGCGCTCGGCCCCTCGCCCGCCGAGATCGACGACATCATCCGCCATACCGGCGTGGCGGCCGCGACCGTCTATCTGGTGCTGCTCGAGCTTGATCTCGCCGGGCGCCTGCACCGGCACCCCGGTGGCATGGTGTCGGTGGCATGGTGTCGCTGGCATTCGACGAGGATTAGGCAAGCCGAGCGCTTTCAGTGCGTGTTCTTGGCCAGGTTCAACGGCCTTTGGCCGGCCAGAACATCGCCGGCCTCGATATAGGCCATCTCGATCAGGTAGCAGAGCATGTCGGCGTCTTCAGCCGCCGCGACCCCGCGCAATTCAGCCAGCATCTGCCTGATATAAGCTATGTTCTGCTCCGTTCGGGCCTTGTCCAATGGACCGTGATTGGGCCGGATTGGCATCGTCGCTCCCTTGATTTGTCCCCCTCACCGCTTATCCCAAGCCGCCAGGCAGATCCTTCCGATACGATAGTGAAAATATCTTAAATTGCAATACAGTTGTAATCGCGCATTGGTTGTATTCGAGTTGTGAAATGGCTGTAAATCGGAAGATGGGCTTGACCGCACCGATTTCCCTGTACATTTCGTGGGCCAAATCGGTACGGCGCGAATTCGCGCGGCTTGCCGGATAAAAGGCCGAATGCGAGCAATCTTATGAATGTAGTGGTAGTCGAATCGCCTGCGAAGGCAAAAACCATCAACAAATACCTCGGAAGCGGGTACAAGGTGCTGGCCTCCTTCGGCCATGTCCGCGATCTGCCGGCCAAGGATGGATCGGTTCTTCCCGACGAGGACTTCGCCATGTCGTGGGAAGTCGACACCGCCTCCAACAAGCGGCTCAAGGACATCACGGAAGCGCTCAAGGGCGCCGATTCCCTCATTCTGGCGACCGACCCGGATCGCGAGGGAGAGGCGATTTCCTGGCATGTGCTCGAGGTCCTGACCAAGAAGAAGGCGCTGAAGGACAAGAAGGTCTCCCGGGTGGTCTTCAATGCGATCACCAAGAAGTCGGTGCTCGATGCCATGGCGCATCCGCGCCAGATCGACACGCCGCTGGTCGATGCCTATCTGGCGCGCCGGGCGCTCGACTATCTGGTGGGCTTCAACCTGTCGCCGGTCCTGTGGCGCAAGCTGCCCGGCGCCCGCTCCGCCGGACGGGTCCAATCGGTGGCGCTGAGGCTCGTCTGCGACCGCGAGAGCGAGATCGAACGCTTCAACTCGGAAGAGTACTGGCAGATCTCGGCGGACCTGAAGACGCCGCGCGGCGACGGCTTCACGGCGCGGCTGACGTCGCATGACGGCGAAAAGATGACCAAGATGTCGGTTACCGGCGCCGATCTCGCCGGACGCATCAAGGAGATGCTCGACGGCGCGTCCTTCGTCGCCGACAGCGTCGAGGCGAAGCCCACGCGGCGCAATCCACAGGCCCCGTTCACCACATCGACCCTGCAGCAGGCGGCCTCCTCCAAGCTCGGCTTCAACGCCTCGCGCACCATGCAGGTGGCGCAGCGTTTGTATGAGGGCATCGATATCGGCGGCGAGACCGTGGGTCTCATCACCTATATGCGAACCGACGGCGTGCAGATGGCGCCCGAGGCCATCGACGAGGCCCGCGCGGCCATCGCCGTGCGATTCGGCGAGCGCTACTGCCCCGACAAGCCGCGGCTTTACTCCACCAAGGCGAAGAATGCGCAGGAAGCCCACGAAGCGATCCGGCCGACCGGGTTCGAGCGCGCTCCCGATGACGTCAAGCGCTACCTGGATGCCGACCAGCTCAGGCTTTACGACCTGATCTGGAAGCGCGCCATTGCCAGCCAGATGGCCTCGGCGGAAATCGAGCGCACCACGGTGGACATCACCGCCAGCAAGGACGGCAAGACCGCGGGCCTGCGCGCCACCGGATCGGTGATCCGTTTCGATGGCTTCATCGCGGCCTATACCGACGCCAAGGAAGACGGCGAGCAGTCCGATGGCGATGACGACGACGATGCCCGCCTGCCCGAGATCAATGCCCAGGAAGCGCTGGCCAAGGACAAGATCAACGCCACGCAGCATTTTACCGAGCCGCCGCCGCGCTATTCCGAAGCGTCGCTGATCAAGAAGATGGAGGAGCTCGGCATCGGCCGGCCGTCGACCTATGCCTCTACGCTCGCCACCCTGCGTGATCGCGACTATGTGGTCATCGACAAGCGCAGGCTGATCCCCGAGGCCAAGGGCCGCCTGGTCATCGCGTTTCTGGAGAATTTCTTCAACCGCTATGTCGAATTCGGCTTCACAGCGGATCTCGAGGAAAAGCTCGACCGGATTTCTGCGGGCGAACTGGCCTGGAAGGACGTCTTGCGGGAATTCTGGACCGAGTTCCACGCCCATCTCGACGAGACCAAGGATCTGCGGGTCACCCAGGTGCTCGACGCGCTCAACGAGGCCCTGGCGCCGCTGGTGTTCCCGGTGCGCGAAGACGGATCCAACCCGCGCATCTGCCCGACCTGCGGCACCGGCAACCTGTCGCTCAAGCTCGGCAAATACGGCGCCTTTGTCGGCTGTTCGAACTATCCAGACTGCAATTTCACACGCCAGCTTTCCAACGATCCGAACACTGAAGCCGATGCGGCGCTGTCGAACGAGCCCAAGGATCTGGGCAAGGATCCGCACACGGAAGAGCCGATCACCCTGCGCACCGGCCGGTTTGGTCCCTATGTCCAGCGTGGAGACGGCAAGGAAGCCAAGCGCTCCAGCCTGCCAAAGGGATGGGCGGTCGACACGATCGATCACGAGAAGGCCGTGGCTTTGTTGGGCCTGCCGCGCGATATCGGCCAGCATCCGGAATCGGGAAAGATGATCTCCGCAGGGCTCGGTCGCTACGGGCCCTTCCTGCTGCATGACGGCGGCTACGCCAATCTCGAGACCGTCGAGGATGTGTTTTCCATCGGCCTCAACCGTGCTGTCACGGTGATTGCCGAAAAAGTTGCCAAGGGGCCCGGCCGCGGACGCGGAACGCCGGCTGCCTTGAAAGCGTTGGGGGATCATCCCGATGGCGGTCCGGTCACCGTGCGCGACGGCAAATACGGTCCCTACGTCAACTGGGGCAAGGTCAATGCCACCCTGCCCAAGGAAAAGGTGCCGACCGAGGTGACGCTTGAGGAAGCGCTTGAACTGATCACGGCCAAGGCCGGCGCGCCGGGCAAGAAAAAGGCGCCCGCGAAAAAAGCGCCCGCCAAGAAAGCCACGGCCAAAAAGGCCACCGCGGCAAAGACGGCAACCAAACCGGCAGCCAAGAAACCCGCAGCCGCCAAGGCGAAGAAGGACTGACATTGGGACATCCTCCCCGCAAATCAGCACCGAAGACAGGAACCCCCAACGCCGGCAAGCCGGAGGCTCCCGCCGGCGAGGAACGCCCGGGGTTTCGCCGCGGCGACCTGCCCGACAGGGAAACCATCCTGCGTTTTCTCGGTGAAAACCCGGACCGCGCCTCCAAGCGCGATGTCGCCAAGGCCTTCGGCCTGAAGGGAGACACGCGCGCCGCGTTGAAGGATTTGCTGCGCGAACTGGAAGATGAAGGCCTGATTGAACGCGACCGCAAGAAGCTCAGACGCCCCGGCACGCTGCCGGCGGTCTCGGTGCTCGAGATCACGATGCGCAACCCGGACGGCGACCTGATCGCCAAGCCGGCGGAATGGCTCGAGGATCATGGCGCGGCCCCGGTGGTGACGGTGCGCCACTCCAATGCCGGGCGCGAACGCGGCAAAAGCCGCACCCCTTCGACCGCCGCAGGCATCGGAGACAAGGTTCTAGCGCGGATCTTCGCGACCACGCATGGTACCAAGACCACCTACACCGCCCGCATCATGAAGGTGCTCGACCGGCGCGAAGGGCTCATTCTCGGCGTTTTCCGCTCATCTCCGGGAGGCGGCGGCAGGCTGATGCCGATCGAACGGCGCGGCGAGGAATTTGCCATCGAAGCCGACGCCGCAGGCGACGCAAGGGACGGCGACCTGGTCGAGGTGGAAACCACACGGCCCGGCCGCATGGGCCTGCCGCGGGCCAAGGTCCATGCGGTCCTGGGCTCGGTCGAGGGCGAAAAGGCGATTTCGATGATCGCCATCCATTCGCACGGAATTCCACACGTGTTTCCCGCCGAGGTGCTCAAGGCCGCCGAGGAGGCAAGACCCGCGTCGCTTTCAGGCGGGCGCGAGGACTGGCGGCATATCCCCCTTCTCACCATCGATCCGAGCGACGCCAAGGATCATGATGACGCGGTCTATGCCGAGGAAGACCCCTCGCCTGACAATCCCGGCGGCATCATCGCCACCGTGGCGATCGCCGACGTGTCCTGGTATGTACGCCCCGGCTCGGCGCTTGACCGGGAAGCGTTGAAACGGGGCAACTCGGCCTATTTCCCCGACCGCGTGGTTCCCATGCTGCCGGAGCGGATCTCCAACGACCTGTGCTCCCTGCGCGAGGGCGAGGACCGGCCGGCGCTGGCGCTGCGCATGGTGTTTACGGCCGAAGGCCGCAAGCTCAGCCACCGGTTTCACCGTGTGATGATCAAGAGTGCCGCCAAGCTGTCCTACCAGCAGGCCCAGGCGGCGATCGACGGCAATCCCGACGACAAGACCGGCCCGCTGCTCGAACCCGTGCTGGAGCCGCTGTGGAACGCCTATGCCGTGCTCAAGCGCGAGCGCGAACGGCGCCAGCCGCTCGACCTCGACATGCCGGAGCGCAAGATCCTGCTTACGCCCGAGGGCAAGGTCGACAAGGTGATCGTGCCCGAACGGCTCGACGCGCACCGCCTGATCGAGGAATTCATGATCCAGGCCAATGTGGCCGCGGCGGAGACGCTGGAGAAGCGCAAGCAGCCGCTGATCTTCAGGGTTCACGACCAGCCGTCGCTCGCCAAGCAGGAAGTGCTGCGCGAGTTCCTGGGAACGCTCGGCCTGTCCCTGGCGCGGGGAGCTGCGGTCCGCGCCAGCGCCTTCAACGGCATTCTCGCCCGGGCCTCGGGCCAGCCCTATCAGGGCATGGTCAACGAGATGGTTTTGCGCAGCCAGAGCCAGGCGATCTATTCCCCGGAGAACCTTGGCCATTTTGGCCTCAATCTCATGCGATACGCCCATTTCACCTCGCCGATCCGGCGCTATGCGGATCTGATCGTGCATCGTGCGCTGGTCGGGACGCTGGGGCTTGGCGAGGGCGGCATCACGCCGGCGGAAGAGGCCGGGCTCGAAAACATCGCCGCGGAAATCTCCGCGACCGAGCGCCGCGCCATGGCGGCGGAGCGTGACACTGTCGACCGTCTGGTGGCCCATCACCTTGCCAGCCGTATCGGCGAAGCCTTCGAGGGTCGGATCTCGGGCATCACCAAATCCGGGCTGTTTGTCAGCCTGCCACAATTTGGCGCAGACGGTTTCATACCGGTTTCAACTCTGGGCCTTGACTACTATATCTATGACGAGGCCCATCAGGCGCTGACCGGGGACAAAACAGGACTCGGCTACCGGCTCGGCGACGGGGTGGAAGTCAAGATCGTCGAAGTCATTCCGCTTGCGGGGTCGATGCGGTTCGAGATGCTGAGCGAGGGCCATAAGATGCCCGCAGGCACCCGGTCGTTTCACAAATCCGGGCGCGCGCGCAGTGGCGGGGCCAAAAAGCCCGGAACACGGCCGCCCCGCGGGCGGCGCTGACGGCAGGACAAACCAGAGGCGCCCCAGGGCGTCCGGAAATTATCAGGAGAAGAGCAATGCTCGAATTCGGCGGAGCGACGACCAGGAACGAGAACGAAGCACGCGACACCGCGCGCGCGGTCAAGCGCGGCCTGCTCGGCAAGTGCCCCAACTGCGGCGAAGGCAAGCTGTTCAGGGCATTCCTGAAGCCGGTCGATGCGTGTGCCGCCTGCGGCGAGGAAATGTTTCACCATCGCGCCGATGATTTCCCGCCCTACCTGGCGATTTTCGTTGTCGGCCACATCGTTGTCGCCGGATTCATGGCAACCGACACATGGCTGGTGCTGGAAAACTGGCAGCACCTGATGATCTGGATTCCGGTCACGGTGATCCTGACGCTGCTGCTGTTGCCGCCGCTCAAGGGCGGGGTCATCGGTTTGCAATGGGCCTTGCGTATGCACGGGTTTGGCGGCGAATCGGAAGAACCGATTCTCGCCGAGCCCGCCTATGAGGATGCGCGATGAAAGACAGCGGTGCCGTGAAGATCGAACTTCTCACGGAGGACCATCGGGCCAGAACCAGCGAAAAGCGCCATGCGCCGCGCACGCCGCGCGACGCGGCCTCGCTGATCCTGATGGACCGAAGCACTGCGGTGCCGCGTGCGCTTCTGGGCAAGCGCGGAAAAGCCCACGCCTTCATGCCCGATCTCTATGTCTTTCCCGGGGGCCGGCGCGATCCCGGAGACAACCGGACGCCGCTTGCGCAGCCCTTGCGCAACGAGGTGGCCGAAAAGCTGATGCAGCGGACGAAATCCCGGTTTCTGCCCTTTGCTGCTCGCGGTCTGGCGGTAGCGGCAGCCCGGGAAATGCAGGAAGAGGCGCATCTGTCGCTGACGCCGCCTGACTGCGGCGATGGCCTGTGCCCGGATGTGTCGCATTTTCGCTATCTCGCCCGTGCGATAACGCCTCCGGGCCAGTCGCGGCGCTACGATACACGTTTTTTTGCCTGTTTTTGCGACGAGTTGGGACTGGATCCCGCGGCAATCCGCGACAGCGATGAGCTGCATGACCTGACATGGCTTCCGATCGACGCCCACGACACCCATCCCCTGCCGCGGATTACCAGGGTGATCCTCACCGACCTTGCACAAGCGCTTGAGGAAGATCCGTCTTTGCCATTTGGCAGGACGGTCCCGTTTTATTATTTCCGCAACGGACGATTCGTTCGCGAATTGATTTAAGGCCGACACAGATGGATCACCCCTCCTCACGCAACCCGCTGATCCGCGAGGTGATCCACTGGCCGGCATTGCTTGCCGCCGTGTCGGCGATCACCGCCGTCGGCATCGCCATAGGCCTCGGATTGCCACTCCTGTCGGTCATCCTCGAAAAGCGCGGCGTGTCGTCCTCGATGATCGGCCTGAATTCCGCCATGGCAGGCGTGGCCGCGATGGTCGCTGCCCCGATCTCGACCATGATTGCGCACCGGTTTGGCGTGGTCACCACGATGGTGCTGTCGATTGTCGCAGCCTCCGTGAGCGCGCTCGGGTTCTATTTTGCCGAGGCGCTGTGGATGTGGTTTCCGCTCAGGATCGTGTTCCACGGCGCCATCACCATTCTGTTCGTGCTTTCCGAATTCTGGATCAACACCGCCGCCCCGCCGTCCCGCAGGGGGCTGGTGCTCGGCATCTACGCCACCGTCCTGTCGCTCGGCTTTGCCGCCGGACCGCTGATCTTTTCCATTATCGGCTCGGAAGGCATCCTGCCGTTCCTGATCGGCTCGGGCGTCATTCTCCTCGCAGCCGTGCCTATCATCATGGCGCGCAAGGAAGATCCGATGATCGGCACGGCGCCCGACCTTCCTTTCATGCGCTACATCTTTCTCGTGCCCACGGCCACGGCCGCCGTGTTCGTTTTTGGCGCAGTCGAATCAGGCGGCCTTGCGCTGTTTCCCGTCTATGCCAACCGCACCGGCTTTACCGAATCGCAGGGCGCGCTCCTGTTGATGATGATGGGGCTTGGCAATGTGCTGTTCCAGATCCCGATCGGCCTGATCGCGGACCGGATCGGAGACCGGCGGAGGCTTTTGTCGCTGTTCGCGCTCATCGGTCTCGTCGGGTCGGTAGCCCTGCCCTTCCTGATCCACAACTGGCTTCTGACGGCGGCGATCCTGTTGTTCTGGGGCGGCAGCGTCGCAGGCCTCTATACGGTCGGACTGGCGCATCTGGGCGACAAACTGCATGGCGCAGACCTGGCCTCGGCGAATGCGGCCTTCGTTTTCTGCTACGCGCTCGGGATGCTGGTCGGCCCGCAGACCATCGGCGTGGCCATGGATGTGAGCGGCCATCACGGTTTTGCCTGGGCGCTGGCATTCTTTTTTGCGATTTATGTGGCCTTGACCGTGTTTCGCATGGTGCTGGAGCCAAAACGGACTTGACTTTCAGCGGGGCTTTTGTAATTTCCGCGCAAGTTTCGCCGTGGAGCCTCCAGTGCTGTCCGCGGCTTCATTTTTGAAGAAGGCAAGACATCATGGCCAAGGCGACCACTATCAAGATCAAGCTCCTGTCGACGGCAGACACCGGCTTTTTCTATGTTACCAAGAAGAACAGCCGTACGTTCACCGACAAGATGGTGAAGACCAAGTACGACCCGATTGCGAAGAAGCACGTCGAATTCAAGGAAGCCAAGATCAAGTAATCTGGCTGCCTGCCCTGCCAGACAGCAGGGATCGGTGAATACAAAAAACCCGCCTCCTTCCGGAAGCGGGTTTTTTGTGTCGAAGGCCGATCGAAAAAAATGCGCGGAACGAGGATCCGCTGTGCATCAATCTCGATCGGCCACCCCACGACCCAGGAGATGCGGCGGACCTGAACATCATGGGGTATTCGGAAATGCTGGCGGATTGTAACCTGTCCGTGTGACAGTCCCAAAACGCTTCATCTGAAGAGACTATTTGTACCAATCCCGTAAAAAATCAACAGTTTCTTAACCATTCACTGAAAATGCCTATGGTTGCGGTTAATTTTCAATACAATTTTAACAGTCTGGCGGGCGCACTACAAACCGGGCCCTGCTCCGCCGTTGATGGCGGATCACGGAAAAACGATCCTGTCATGTGTGGGCATCCTTTGATCAAAGCACGTCGCAATTCTGGCCGTGTGCTTTGTCTTTTTGTTTTTGCATGTCGTTATCGCAAAACCGCCGCGCATTTTTGCACGACATGCTTCAAGGCGCGGCCCATCCCAGCGGATGGGCAAAGATCACCTTAGGCCCTTTGAGCCGATACAGGCACGTCGCCGCCGCATGAATTCATTTTGAGCACGACAGGCATCAGGCAGCCTGGCCAACGACGCGATTGCGACCTTCATGCTTGGCCTGGTAGAGCGCCTTGTCGGCTCGGCGGAGCAGCGAACCAGCGCCCTCGCCGTCTTTTTCAAGCGTCGCAATGCCGACCGATGTGGTTACTTGCACCAGGGCCCCTGACGCTGAAACCTTGAACGGCACCTCGGCCACGGCATCGCGCAAGCGTTCGGCGACATGCGCGGCAATCTCCGCAGGCGTGTCGGGCATCACCACCACGAACTCCTCGCCACCAAAGCGGCAGGCAAGGTCGGCGCCGCGCACCGCACCCCGGATGCGGCGGGCGAATTCACGCAGGACATCATCGCCGCCCTCGTGGCCATGGGTGTCGTTGAAAGCTTTGAAGTGATCGATGTCGGTAATCAGCACCGACAGAGGCCGACCGCGGCGATGGGAGCGTTCGACCAGCGTCGCCAGATGGGTATCGAGATAGCGGCGGTTGTTCAGGCCGGTCAGCGCATCGGTGACAGCATATTCGACCGATTCAGACAGGCTGGCCCTGAGCCGGTCGGTGTAGCGCTTGCGGCGAATCTGGGTGACGCTGCGGGCGACCAGCTCGTTGGGATCCAGCGGCCGCAGCAGATAATCATTGACGCCGAGCTCGAGCGCCCGGATCACCAGCTCGTCTTCGCCCTGTTCGGCGACCACCAGCATGGGGATGAAACGGGTCCGCTCCAGCGAGCGCACTTGCGAGCACAGCCGCAAGGGATCGTAATTGTCGAGCGAGGACGAGACGATCACCAGTTCATAGGGCTTGTCGGCCGCCTCGAACAGCGCCGCCTGCGGGTCGCCGATGGCAGTCACCTCGGCAATCCCCGTGAGCGCCCGGCTCATCCGTTCCTGGGAGTTGGCGCGGCTGTCGACCAGCAGCACCATGCCCGGTTCTTCCAGCTGGCCCTGATGCGGCGCCAGAAGCGCCTCCAGGCCAAGGTTGCGCGCGGTCTCGGCGCGAAGCCGGAGTTCGTCGCTCAAGGCCTTGAAACGAATCAGGCTCTTGACCCTGGTCATCAGTTGCAGGTCATTGACCGGCTTGGTCAGGAAATCATCGGCGCCGACCTTGAGGCCGCGCACCCGGTCGGCCGGTTGATCAAGTGCTGTAACCATGACCACCGGAATATGAGCGGTGCGCGGGTTGGTCTTGAGCCGCTGGCAGACCTCAAACCCGTCGATGCCGGGCATCATGATGTCGAGCAGTATGAGATCGACCGGCGTCTGGTCGCAAATATCCAGCGCGGTGATTCCGTCTGCGGCGGTCAGGACTTCAAAATACTCGGCCATCAGCCGCGCCTCGAGAAGCTTCACATTGGCCGGGATATCGTCAACCACCAGGATGCGCGCGGTCATTTTGTCCCTCCGCCCTCAAGCATCGCCAAGATAGGTCTTGATGGTTTCGATGAATCTGGGGACCGAAATCGGCTTGGAAATATAGGCCTCGCAGCCGCCCTGGCGAATGCGCTCCTCGTCCCCCTTCATGGCGAAGGCGGTCACGGCTATCACAGGAATCATGTGCAGGTCATCATCCTGCTTGAGCCATTTGGTGACTTCCAGTCCGGAAACCTCGGGCAACTGGATGTCCATCAGGATGAGATCGGGACGGTGCAGACGGGCGAGATCCATCGCCTCCAGTCCGTTGCGGGTCTGGATCGTCTTGTAACCTGATGCCTCGATCAGGTCCCGGAAGAGTTTCATGTTGAGTTCATTGTCCTCAACAATCATCACCTGCTTTGTCATGCCCGTTCCCATCCCCGATCCAGCCAGGTCCCATGCCCGCCGGATTGTGTTGTCGGCTGAGGCAGGAAAAGTAAATCTCCTGCATGGCGCCGTATTTGGTTGCGACAAATCCGGTCAGCAATGCCAGCCAACAGCTTCACCTTAGTTCCATTAGGTTGAAAAAGTGGTAATCCGACATCTCGAATGCGGATCAAGTGAAACTGAAGGAGCACACGGGCCATGGCGGATGCGGAAGATACTGCAATTGCGGTTCTGGTCTGGCTTGCGGGCGAGCCCGAACTCATGGGCCGTTTCCTGGCGCTCACCGGGCTCGAGGCCAGCAACCTGCGCGAGGCCGCAAGAGAGCCGGGATTTCTCGCGGGCGTGTTGAGCTTCCTCATGAACCACGAACCCACCCTGATGGATTTCTGCGCCGCCAACGGCACCAGGCCCGAAGAGGTGTCACGAGCGTTCCACGCGCTTGGCGGAGCGAGCGAGACGTGATGTTGCTGATTCCTGACGCCGAACATGACGATCTGCTGCTCGGCGAGCGGCCGCTGATTGTCTGCGACATCGACGAGGTGGTGCTGGAGTTCGTCACGCCGTTCCAGGCATTCCTCAAGGACAATGGCCATGAGCTGCGCCCCACATCGTTCCGGCTCAACGGCAATGTGTTCAGCCTTGCCGATGGTGGCGAAACCGCTCATCAGGAGGTGGCGCGGCTGCTGGAGGCGTTCTTTGCCGCCCATGACCACTGGCAGACGCCGGTGCTTGACGCCGCCCGGAGCCTTGAGCGGCTGTCCGAAGAGGCCGATATCGTGTTTCTGACGGCGATGCCGCCACGCCACCGCGCGGTGCGGCGCCGGCTGCTCTCGCGCCACGGCTTCGACTATCCGATGATCGCCACGGAGGCCGCCAAGGGACCCGCAGTCCTGGCGCTGCACGGAGCGCGCGCCCAGCCGGTGGTGTTCATCGATGATATTTTCGTGAACCTGCAGTCGGTTCGCCAGCATGTGCCTCAAACCCTGCTGCTCAACCTGATCGCCAATGACGTGTTTCGCGCGCTGGCGCCGCATCCCGGCGATGGCGTCGACATCGCCACGGACTGGCCTCACGCCGAAAAACTGATCCGGGCCCATTTCGACTCGTTTGCACCCTGACCGCCGCGCGGCACCTGGCTGGAGGCGCTTCACGCAAGCATCCGGCGCATCAGCGGGCGGCCGATCTTGCGTTCGACGACGGTCCGGAACCCCGCCTTCTCGAAAATCGCCACCGAGCCCACGAACAGACCGACCGATTTCGACTGCTTGGCTTTCTCTATCGGGCAGGCTTCGATCACCCTCGCCCCATTGTCCTTCGCATGGGCGACCGCGGCATCGAGCAGAACATGGCTGATCCCCTGCCCGCGCCGGCGGGACTGGATGAAAAAGCAGGAGATGGCCCAGAGGCCGGGGTCGGACGGATCATCGCCCTCAAGCGGCTTGGACACCGTCCTGTCGGTGTTCCAGCGCGGCACATGGGCGCGCGGCGTCACCTGCACCCAGCCCACCGGCACGCCGTCATCGAGCGCGATCAGGCCCGGCGCAAGCGGGGCCTCGGTCGCCTGCTTCAGAAGCGCTTTCTTGTCGTCCTTGGTCATGGCTTCGCGCTGCTTCGGCGAGAGCCGGAAATAGCTGCACCAGCAGCCGTAGCAAGCGCCCTGCGGCCCGAACAAGGTCTCGAGCTGCGGCCAGAGAGCCGATGTGACGGGGTGGATGGTCAGAGGCATGGGTCGTTCGATCCCAATGAAATTGGCAGGCTTGTGAGTCGAAAGATTATTGCGTAATCTGCCAATGTTCAACCTTTGTTCTATCGCGGCATGACGATGATCCACGCGCCTCCGCATTCCGACCCTGTTCCCGGGTTCTGCCGCGACTGCCTGGCCCCAGCCCGTGCGGAGGCGCGGCGCTGCCATGCCTGCGGCAGCCCCCGGCTGATCCGTCATCCCGAGATCCACGCTTTGACGCTCGCGCATGTGGATTGCGACGCGTTTTACGCGACGGTGGAGAAGCGCGACAATCCCGAGCTTGCCGACAAGCCGGTGATCATCGGCGGCGGCAAGCGCGGCGTGGTCTCCACATGCTGCTATATCGCCCGCATCCACGGCGTGCGCTCGGCGATGCCCATGTTCAAGGCGCTCGACGCCTGCCCCGAGGCGATTGTGATCAAGCCGGACATGGAGAAATACGCGCGTGTCGGGCGCGAGGTGCGGCGGATGATGGAGGAACTCACGCCGCTGGTGCAACCGATCTCGATCGACGAGGCGTTCCTCGATCTGGCGGGAACCGAAAAGCTGCACAAGGACACCCCGGCGCGCACGCTTGCCCGCTTTGCCGCGCGCGTCGAGGCGGAAATCGGCATCACGCTGTCGGTCGGGCTTTCCTATTGCAAGTTTCTGGCCAAGGTGGCGTCGGATCTCGACAAGCCCCGCGGGTTTTCGGTGATCGGCAAGCAGGAGGCGCTGGCCTTTCTGGCGCCACGCCCGGTGACGCTGATCTGGGGCGTCGGCAAGGCCTTCGCCAGCACGCTGGAGCGCGACGGCATCCGCACCATCGGCCAGTTGCAGACCATGGAGGAAACCGCGCTGATGCGCAGCTACGGGGTGATGGGCAAGCGGCTCTATCATCTGGCGCGCGGCGAGGACGAGCGCACGGTGCATCCCAACGAGGGCGCCAAGAGCGTCTCGGCCGAGACCACCTTCAACGCGGACCTGTCGGACGCCAAGGATCTGGTTCCCGTACTCCGGCGCTTGGCTGAAAAAGTGTCGGCGCGGCTCAAGGCATCGGGCATTGCCGGACAGACCGTGGTGCTCAAGCTCAAGACCCCGGACTTCAGGAGCCGGACGCGGAATTTCAAGCTCGAAGACCCCACCATGCTCGCCGACCGGATTTTCCGCACCGGCCTGCATCTGCTTGAGCGCGAACTCGGCCAGGACCGGTTCCGGCTGATCGGCATCGGCGTCACCGATCTCACCGACGCGGCGCGCGCCGACCCGCCCGATCTGGTTGATCCGGCCGCGGCGCGCCGGGCGGTGGCCGAGGGCGCGATCGACAAGGTGCGGCAGAAGTTCGGCCGCGACATCGTCGAGACCGGCTACACCTTCGGCAGGGGTCGCGAAGCCGCGCCCCAGCGGGACCGCGACAAATAGTGAATCTTCGGAGACAATGAGTCCGGAAACGCCGGTAACCGTCTGTTGCGGCAGCGGATTATCTGTCCCCTATTTGACGATGTGGACGAGGCCGCCGGTTTCGCCTTCGAGCACGCCATGCTCGGCGCTGGTGGGCTTGAGCATCGCCTTGAGCAGCACCGATGTCGGAGTCCAGTAGGGAATGTACCATTCCTGATCGACCTCGAGGATGAGCGCCCTGTCGGCTTCGGCGTCATAGGCGCCGATCACCGAGACATGCGGCCCGTCCCAATCGCCGGTCACCACACCCTGGTTGAAATAGAGAAGCAGCGCGTCATCGGCGGAAGCCTCGTTGGCCTTGAGAAGTGCGCGCACGGCATCGAGCGTGGCGGCATCGTCGGCGGCGGGCTTCAGCGTCTCGGTCCGGTAGGCCTCCATGCCGGTGGCCTTCAGCGCCTTCCCGGTGAAGGAGACCAGTTGCTCGAACTTGACACCGTCGCCGCCTTCCGCCGACAGGGCCGCCCAGTCGGCATCGGCCACGAGGTCCAGCATCTGCGGCTGTGTCGTCACCGTATCCTCGGCGTGCGGCGGCAGGCCACGCAGGCCGTTGAGCGCGCCGGTGACGGCGGCGATCGAACAGGCCGAGGTGGTGAACTGCGGTTTGACGAAAGCGGAGAAGGCCCAGTAGTCGGGTGCTGCGGCGTTGGTCAGATAGGCATGGTCGGCCGTCAGGGGAACCGCGTCGGGTCCCAACTTGGGCTGCGGCGCGTCCCCGGCCACAGCACCTGCCACCATCAGGGCGGATGCAAGGAAAAGCCCCGGAGCAAGACCGGCGAAGCGGGTGTTTTTAAACATCTATGGACGATCCTGAACGAGGAAAGATCAGCGATAGTACCAATGCCCGCATCGCCGTCAATCGGTTCCCCTTACACCAGCGCGACGTCGATCACGCCAGGCGCCGCCTTCTGCGCCGAGACGGTCCGCGGCGAGATCTTGCAGCGGTCCGCCGGCATCACCCCGATCTCGCGGCAGCGGTTATCCATGGTCATGACGAAGGACACCTGCCCTTCGCCATGGGCCTTGAGATGCACCGGGACAGCTTATACTTTCGCCCCGTCGCGACAGATTAGGCAAGCGGACGGGGGCCGATTGATATAGACCCCGATTGAATGAAGTATGGTGAGCAAAGTGAATTTACCGCCGATCCCGGAGATCGGCGATGGAGGCATTCATTATCATGACGACACCCATCATGCGCGAGCGTCTGCTGCTGCCGGCCGGTGTGCTGCTCGCCCTGTTGCTGGTGGCGGCGCTTGCCTATGCCGCCATCACCGAAGCGGGCGGAAGCAACTCAGCGGCCCTGATGGCGGACGGCTTTCTCAAGGGCCGGCTGTGGGCTGAAACCTGCTTCGATCTGGATTGCGCCATTCTCGACGGCCGCACCTATGTGGTGTTTCCGCCGTTCCCCGGGATCGCTGCGCTGCCTCTCGTGGCTCTCGGAGGCGTGACAACATCCGGCTTTATCCTCCTGACCCTGCTGCTTTTTGTGGGATCGCTGCTGATATGGCGCCGGATCTTGTCGCAGCTGGGCGTGGGCCCCGCCCATCTGTATTGGCTGCTGCTGGCGATCGGCTTTTCCAGCCCCTTGTTCTTTGTCACCATCCGCGGCGACGGCATCTGGTTCTTCGCCCAGGCGCTGGCCTTCCTGGCGACCAGTCTTGCCATTCACGAGGCCCTGGCGGGTCGCCTGGCACTCGCGGGCGTGGCCATCGGATGCGCCTTTCTCAGCCGCCAGATGAGCATTTTCTACGTGCCCCTGCTCCTGGTGCTTTCGCTTCGCACGGACGCGCCGCTGTGGTCGGCGATGGGTGACAAGATCGTGCGATCCGTGAAGCTGGGGCTGCCGGTGCTGGCCGCGATCGGGCTTTATCTCGCCTACAACCAGGCCCGGTTCGGCTCGCCCTTCGAGACCGGCTACATCCATATCGATTATCCGCCCGGTGTCCTGAAGGAGCGGCTCGACGCCTATGGCCTGTGGAACTGGAAATATGTTCCGTTCAATCTCTATTACGCGCTGGTGCAGGGGTTTCATGCGCGCTTCGAGGGGGTGGGACAGTTGGAGCTGGCCGGCATGGACCGGTTCGGCACCGCGTTCCTTGTGGCCTGCCCCTGGCTCGCCATGCTGTTCTTCACCCCGGTCAACCGGCGGACCGTGCTGTCCGGGCTGCTGGTGGCAGGCCTGGTCACGGTCATGCTGTTTTACCATTCCAACGGCTTCACCCAGTACAATGTCCAGCGTTACATGCTCGACTGGCTGCCTGCGGCGCTGGTGATGCTGGCCTATGCGGTGCAGCGCCACAAGACGCCGCTGTTTCCTCTCGCCATCCTGTGGGGGATGGGCCTGAACGCGGTCACGCTCGCCACCATGGCGGTCGTGCTGTAAGCCTCGAGAGGCGAGCTATCTTATCCGCGATCAGGCGGAATCGCCCGGTCGCGGATAAGATGCCCTGGAAACAAAGGGATAGAGCGACCTTTGTGCGTCCAATTGGACGCACGGCGCTTTAGACCAGTTCGACGTCGAGCACGCCGGGCGCTGCCTTGAGCGCCGAGGCGATCTGCGGCGAGATCTTGTAGCGATCGGACAGCGTCACCTCTATCTCGCGGCGGCCGTCATCCTTGATCATGACGAAGGACACCTGCCCCTCGCCATGGGCCTTCAGATGCGTCGAGACCGAATTGAGCGGTCTTGCGTCGCGCATGTAGACCCTGAGCGCGGATTGCCCGCGAGCAGCGCGATCCTCGAGCGAGTCGGCGGTCTGGATCCTGAGCCCGATGCCTTCGGGCCTTTCCTCGGCATTGACCGTGATCACGATGGATTTTCCGGGCTCGAGAAGATCGCGGTAGAGCGCCAGACCTTCGGAAAACAGGACCGCCTCATATTGGCCGGAACTGTCGGAAAACGCCACGATCCCCATCTTGTTGCCAGTGCGGGTCTTGCGCTCCTGCTTGCTCGTCACCGTGCCCGCCAGCCGCCCGGCGGTGGCGCCGGCCTTCACCGCGAGCGAGAAATCCGCCCAGGTCTGGACCCGCATTTTCGCCAGAAGTTCGTTATAGGAATCAAGCGGATGCGCGGACAGGTAAAAGCCCAGCGCCTGGTATTCGCGGTGCAGCTTTTCCGCCGGCAGCCAGGGCGGGGTTGCGGGCAGATGGATGGATTCGGCTCCCTCCTGGGCGGCGCCCGCACCGAACATGTCGCTCTGGCCGCTGATGCGGTTTTCCTGGGCGCGCTGGGCGAAGCCGAGGATCCGGTCGAGCCCGGCGCTGAGTGCGGCCCGGTCCTGGCCGAAGCAATCGAGCGCGCCCGCCGCGATCAGGCTTTCGAGCACCCGGCGGTTGACCTGCCGCGGATCGATGCGCACACAGAAATCCTCGAGCGAGGCGAACGGCGTGTCGCCGCGCACCTCGACGATGTGTTCGACGGCGGCGTCGCCCACGCCCTTGATGGCGGCAAGCGCATAATAGATGCGGTTGTCGCCGGTCTCGAAATGGCGGAAGCTGGTCTGCACCGAGGGCGCGGCCACCTCGATCCCCAGCCGCTTGGCGTCCTGGCGGAAATCGTTGAGCTTGTCGGTGTTGGACATGTCGTAGGTCATGGACGCTGCCAGGAACTCGACCGGATAATGGGCCTTCAGATAGGCGGTCTGGTAGGAGACGATGCCATAGGCTGCGGCGTGGGACTTGTTGAAGCCGTAATTGGCGAATTTGGCCAAGAGATCGAAGATCATGTCGGCCTGCGGCTTGGAGACCTTGCGCTCGACCGCGCCCTCGACAAAGCGGGCGCGCTGCTGGTCCATCTCCGCCTTGATCTTCTTGCCCATGGCGCGGCGCAACAGATCGGCTTCGCCGAGCGAGTAGCCGGCCAGAACCTGGGCGATCTGCATCACCTGTTCCTGATAGACGATCACCCCTTGGGTCTCGGCCAGCAGGTCGTCGATCTTGGGGTGGATGGAGGCCAGCTCCTCATCGCCGTGCTTGCGGGCGTTGTAGACCGGGATGTTCTCCATCGGACCCGGGCGATAGAGCGCCACGAGCGCGATGATGTCCTCGATCCGGTCCGGCCGCATGCCGATCAGCGCCTTGCGCATGCCCGCCGATTCCACCTGGAACACGCCGACGGTCTCGCCACGCGAGAGCATCTCGTAGGTCAGCGTGTCATCGAGCGGCAGCGCTTCGAGGTCGATCGAGATCCCGCGCTTGGCGATGAAATCGACGGCGGTCTTGAGCACCGTCAGCGTCTTCAGCCCGAGAAAGTCGAACTTGACCAGGCCCGCCTGCTCGACCCATTTCATGTTGAACTGGGTGACCGGCATGTCCGATCGCGGATCGCGGTACATCGGCACCAGTTGCGACAGGGGGCGGTCGCCGATGACGATGCCCGCGGCATGGGTGGAGGCGTGGCGGTAGAGCCCCTCCAGCTTCTGGGCGATGTCGAGAAGCCGGCCGACGGCGGGTTCCTTGTCGGCCTCTTCCTGGAAGCGCGGCTCCTCCTCGATCGCCTTGTTCAAGGGCGTCGGGTTGGCCGGATTGTTGGGAACCAGCTTGCAGATCCGGTCGACCAGCCCGTAGGGCATTTCCAGAACACGGCCGACATCGCGCAAAGCCGCGCGTGCCTGGAGGCTTCCGAAGGTGATGATCTGCGCCACCTGCTCACGGCCGTATTTGGCAACCACATAACGGATCACCTCGTCGCGGCGATCCTGGCAGAAATCGATGTCGAAGTCGGGCATCGACACGCGGGCGGGATTGAGGAAGCGCTCGAACAGGAGCGAGAAGCGAAGCGGATCGACATCGGTGATGGTCAGCGCATAGGCCACCAGCGATCCGGCGCCGGAACCTCGGCCGGGCCCGACCGGAATGCCCTGCCCCTTGGCCCACTGGATGAAGTCGGCCACGATCAGGAAGTAGCCTGGAAATTTCATCGATTCGATGATGTCGAGCTCAACCTGCAGCCGCTCGCGATAGTCGGCTTCGGTAAACCCATCGGCCATGCCGATCCGGGCAAGGCGGCGCTCCAGTCCCGCAAGCGACTGGCGCCGCAGTTCAGCGGCTTCGGCGGCGAGCGCTGCTTCCGGATCGTCCTCGCCGCCGCCGGTGAACCGTGGAAGGATCGGCGCGCGGCTCTCGACGATGGCGCTGCAGCGCCGGGCAATCTCGACGGTGTTGGCGAGCGCTTCGGGAATATCGGCAAACAGCGCCATCATCTCGGCGCGGGACTTAAGGCAATGGTCGACGCTCAGCCGCGGCCGCCGGTCGTCCGACATCACGGCGTTGCAGGCCACCGCCATCAGCGCGTCATGGGCCTCGAAATCATCGGGCGTCGGAAAAAACGCCTCGTTGGCGGCAACCAGCGGAACTTCGCACTCATAGGCGAGCGCGATCATCTTGGCCTCATGGGCGCGATCGTAGCCGCGCTGGCGCTGCAATTCGAGATAGAGCCGGTCGCCGAAGACCAATCTGAGCCGCTCCAGCCTGGCCTTAGCGAGTTCAGGGTGGCCCTCGCGCATGGCCTGGTCAACCGGCCCGCCGGCCGCGCCCGTGAGCGCAATAAGACCGCCGGCCTCCTGTTCGAGCCAGGACAGTTCGATATGCGGCCTGTCAGACGTGTCGCCGCCAAGGTAGGCCTGGCTGACGATCGCCACCAACCGGTCGTAGCCGGCGGGGGTCGCGGCAAACACCACGATATGCGGCGCTTTCTGCAGATGATCCCGGTGCGACCGGCGATCGCCGGACTGACCGTCCTGCATGTCGATATCGAGCTGACATCCAATCAGCGGCTGAATGCCCGCCTCCATGGCCTTGACGGAAAATTCCAGCGCTCCGAACAGATTGTTGGTGTCGGTGATCGCCAGCGCCGGCTGATCATCGGACACGGCGCGCTTGATCAGGGTCTTGATCGGCAGGGCGCCCTCAAGCAGCGAATAGGCGGAATGCACGCGCAGGTGCACGAAACCGGGCCAGGCGCCAGACCCGCGGTCGTCATTATGCTGGTCGCGCCCGCGCGCCTGCTCCGTTCCCGCAGCCAGATTGGCCAGCAGCCTGGCTGACTTGTTGTCCCGCGCCATTGAAATCCTCTGCCGATCGATCCGTTATCAGGCCACTTGGCATGGCCACAGACTCAAGCGTCAATTGTGAGGACCCGGACCGCAAAGTCCAGAGGCAGAGACCGAAAATGCGGCGGCTACACAGTGAAGTACTGGACCGGCAGCAGACCGCTCCCGGAGCCAAGCGTCTGAGCGCACGCCAGTGCGCCGACAAGGGCAGAAGTCAGCAGCTCACCGGAAACTCAGAACGCCAGGGCCAGAACGGCGAAGCTCGCCACGAACAGCGACATGGAAACGAAAGCGGCAAGGTCACGGGCAAATGCAGTCATGATCAACTCCTATATTCACTTTATGTTTCGATACTGTTCCTTCTTTGTTCTTTTGTCAAGCGCATGTGATCCGAATATTTGTCGGCCAGATCGAGGACCGCGCGGCTTCCCGGCGCATAAAAAAACCCGGACGCGAGCGCCCGGGTTCGATGTGTGCACTGCTTCAAGCAGACAGCTTAGTTGCAAGCGTCCTTGAGGCCCTTGCCGGCAGAGAACTTCGGCACGTTGCGGGCAGGAATGTCGACTTCCTTGCCGGTCTGCGGATTGCGGCCCTTGGAGGCTTCGCGACGCGACACGGTGAAATTGCCAAAACCGATGAGGCGAACGTCTCCACCATTCTTCAGCTCACCTGTGATGGTTTCAAAAACCGCCTCGACAGCCGATGTAGCGTCTCCCTTGCTGATGCCCGATTTCTCGGCCACAGCGGCCACGAGTTCATTTTTGTTCATTTTCGTCCCTTTCTGGCGTTATGTCGACTCAGTCTGTTCGATGCGGTGATCCTACGCATCTCGCGCATCGGTGCAACCAAACTCCCCGGTTTGCAGCGCTTTTTACGCGGTTTTCACAGCTTCAACAAAAAAACGGGCGGGAAATTTCCCCGCCCGTCCCATTCGTGGCTTTTGAGTGGCCAAATGCCAGTGGATCGCACCCTTAGTGCGCGATCGCCGCACCGCCCTCATCGCCCGCCTCGGCCGCGATGGCGGCTTCGGGCTTGGTGTCAGGGTCCCAGGTGATCGCCTCGGGCATCCGGACCAGCGCATGGCGCAGGACGTCGCCCATTTTCGCCACCGGAATGATCTCCAGACCGTTTTTGACATTGTCCGGAATCTCGGGAAGATCCTTGGCATTGTCTTCCGGGATCATCACCGTCTTGATGCCGCCGCGGAGCGCCGCCAGCAGCTTCTCCTTGAGGCCGCCGATCGGCAGAATCCGTCCGCGCAGGGTGATCTCGCCGGTCATGGCGACATCACGGCGCACCGGAATGCCGGTCATGGTCGACACGATCGCCGTCGCCATGGCGACACCGGCCGACGGGCCGTCCTTCGGCGTGGCGCCTTCGGGCACGTGGACGTGGATGTCGCGCTTGTCGAACAGCGGCGGCTCGATGCCGAAATCAACCGCGCGCGAGCGGACATAGGATGCCGCCGCCGAAATCGATTCCTTCATCACGTCGCGCAGGTTGCCGGTCACCGTCATCTTGCCCTTGCCGGGCATCATGACGCCTTCGATGGTCAGCAGCTCGCCGCCCACTTCCGTCCAGGCAAGGCCAGTGACCACGCCGACCTGATCGTCGAACTCGGCTTCGCCGTAGCGGAACCGCGGCACGCCGAGGTAATCAGCGAGGTTGTCGGCATCGATGCTGACCGATTTCACCCCGGTCTTGAGGATCTCGGTCACGGCCTTGCGCGACAGCTTCATCAGCTCGCGCTCAAAGTTACGCACACCGGCTTCACGCGTGTAGGTGCGCACCACCTGCAACAGCGCCTCGTCGGTGATCTCGAACTCCTCCGGACGCAGCGCATGGTCGCGCACGGCCTTGGGCAGCAGGTGCCTGCGGGCGATCTGCAGCTTCTCATCCTCGGTATAACCGGCGATGCGGATGATCTCCATCCGGTCCATCAGCGGCGCCGGGATGTTGAGCGTGTTGGCCGTGGTGATGAACATCACGTTGGACAGGTCGTACTCAACCTCGAGATAGTGGTCCATGAAGGTCGAGTTCTGTTCCGGATCGAGCACTTCGAGCAGCGCCGACGACGGATCGCCGCGGAAATCCTGACCCATCTTGTCGATCTCGTCGAGAAGGAACAGCGGGTTGGTCTTCTTGGCCTTCTTCATCGACTGGACGACCTTGCCGGGCATCGAGCCGATATAGGTGCGGCGGTGACCACGGATTTCGGCCTCGTCACGCACGCCACCCAAGGCCATGCGCACATATTCGCGGCCGGTCGCCTTGGCGATCGACTTGGCGAGCGAGGTCTTGCCGACGCCGGGAGGACCGACGAGGCAGAGGATCGGACCCTTGATCTTGGACGACCGGGCCTGAACCGCCAGATATTCGATGATCCGCTCCTTGACCTTCTCCAGGCCGAAGTGATCGGTCTCGAGCACCTTTTCGGCCTCGTTGAGGTCGATCTTGATGCGCGATTTCTTGCCCCAGGGCAGGCCCAGCAGCCAATCGAGATAATTGCGCACGACAGTGGCCTCGGCCGACATCGGGCTCATCTGCTTGAGCTTCTTGAACTCGCCATCGGCCTTTTCACGGGCTTCCTTGGAGAGCTTGGTCTTGGCGATGCGGCTTTCGATCTCGGCCATCTCGTCGCGGCCGTCCTCGCCGTCGCCAAGCTCCTTCTGGATCGCCTTCATCTGCTCGTTGAGATAATATTCGCGCTGGGTCTTCTCCATCTGCCGCTTGACGCGGGAGCGGATGCGCTTTTCCACCTGCAGCACCGAAATCTCGCCTTCCATGAAGCCGAGCGCCTTTTCCAGGCGTCCCTTCACGGAAATCGTCGAGAGCATGTCCTGTTTCTCAGGGATCTTGATCGACAGATGCGATGCCACCGTGTCGGCGAGCTTGGAGTAATCGTCAATCTGGCTTGCAGCGCCCACAACCTCCGGAGAGATCTTCTTGTTGAGCTTGACGTAGTTTTCAAACTCGGAGACCACCGAGCGCGAGAGCGCTTCGATTTCGACCGGGTCTTCCTCGGGCTCGGCCAATTCGACGGCGCGGGCTTCGTAATACTCCTCGCGGTCGGTGTAGGCGATGACTTCGGCGCGCGCACGGCCTTCGACCAGCACCTTGACGGTGCCGTCAGGCAGCTTCAGGAGCTGCAGCACGTTGGCAATGGTGCCGATGTCGTAGATGCCCGACGGCTCGGGATCGTCATCGCTGGCGTTGATCTGGGTGGCAAGCATGATCTGCTTGTCCGAGCCCATGACTTCCTCCAGCGCGTGGATCGACTTTTCACGGCCGACAAACAGCGGCACGATCATGTGCGGGAAGACAACAATGTCGCGCAACGGGAGGACGGGGTAGATACCTGCCTCTTCGGGCGAGCGTGATGAACTCACTTTTTTATCCGGCATATGAATTCCTTTCCTGGCCCCACCGGGCCGATTGGCAACGCGGGGTGCGGTCCCGGCTCATCCAGCAACCGCTTTTCGCGTCCGTAGAAGGCATGAAGCCCTTTGCACTCTAATTGGAGAACCGCCGCCCCGGTTTCAAGACAGGCCGGCACAGCATTTGCTCCATCATCGATTCGAGACACTATTAGAGAATGAAAGTGGCGGGAAGCTGGAGCCGAGGGAAAAGCAGGCGAAATACAGGCCGTGATGGCTCTGGAGCATTCAGCCACATGATCGCGGCAGGAGAGCACGTTCCGAGTATCGGATCCCTGCTCGCCAGGAAGCTCGCGCGTTAGGGTTAATATCTCATTGCGTTGGGATTTGGCGGCCAGAAATGCTTTACCTCATCTTTCGAGACCGGAGCATCAGCATGACGCTGCTACAGAAGTCGTCAAAACTTGTCCTCAACCCGATTGTCGTTGTTGTGGCGACACTACTGTGCACGGCGTTCCTTTATCTGCTCGAGCAGCAAGCCGGTCACATGCCCTTTGTCATGCTCTGCGTGACGGGCATTGCGGCCGTGGTTTTCCTGGGGAG
>NZ_JACIYP010000190.1 GCF_014359905.1 Hoeflea sp.
ATCTGAATTGCTCTCCGCGTCCGCTGAACCTGTCGTACGTTAACAGGTCTAGCAGTGCCCCGAACGAACCGCAGCGACCCGTTAGGTCATCAAGTGAAAACCAGACGACACCCTTCTGGGAATTCATACTCGCTACTTCGGTTTCACTTTCTAAGGTGCTGACCCAACCAGCGGCGGACAGCATAGGATCTTTTGGTCTCATAGCAGTCGACAGGTCCTTGACGGTCTTCGCCAAGCTTTGCACTTCGGCAGCAGGCACGTCAAACATCCTGCGCATTAGTTCAACCCGGTTCTCTTTCTTCTTCGTTCCTACCGAGCCGAAGCAGCTTGCCCTCATGTTCCCGATACTGTTGGAGCGCTCTTCGAACGTATCATAACGGGCAATAGAGCCGATGCGTCCCGCCACTTCGAGGAGGTCAGGGCTGGCATCATCCCAGATGAAATCCAGTATGGCTTTGCGCACCTCCGGCGATGAAAGGCTAGTGCGCTGCATCATCGAAATTGGCAGATTCAGCGTGAGGAGAGTCCTCAGGCAAGCCTCCGGTGAGTCTTTAAGACCTTGCGAGATGGCCAACGCGAAACAGTGAAGGATGATCGCTTTGTCAGCATCGCTGGGCACGCCAAAACGAGCAAGGGTTGTGGGTTTATCCTGTGAAACGAGCCAGCGAAATGTGAGCAAGAGAGCGTCGTTATGAGTCGCATGTGCCAACTGCAACGAATTCACGCCCGCACGACGAAGCCGCGATTCGAAGACAGAAAAGACCCCGCGACGTCCTCGCGAAGGATCTCCTTCTCCAATGGCCCGAAGATATCCGATTACTAGCCGCAGGTGCTCACGGGAGATCAACTCGAAGAATGGGTGTGGAGGGACGGGTTCCCCCTCAGCAGGCAGATACTCTAGCAACTGGCGACGGATATTTTTGCTCGCCCACTCTTTCAGGGGCGCTGGCTCGGTAACCTCATATGGTATTACCATCACTTTTGTTGCGGGGTCGGCCTGCATAATTCCACCCAACGGCAACATCGCAATCCGGTTTTGCGGCGGCGCAATTTTGAGCAAGTACTGCTCCTCTAGTTCCTGCACCGCGGCCGAAATCCCGGTGGATTCCGCCCCAATGACACCCGGATCATGTTGCATAACTTTGTCGCCAAAAGTGTCATATATATTCCGTCTAACTAATCGGCCATACAGTTCGAGATCACCTGATATCATTATAATCAGCTGTGGAGACGTTAGATATTTTCGAATAGTCTCAAGAATAGTCTGGCCGTGTTGGAAGTTCGTATCTACGTCGTCAAAAGCCAGAACAAAAGCTTTCCTATCGAGGACCTTGAGCGCTTCGTAAATGTAACTTTGAAATTTGATTTCAAATGATCGACCATTGCGGGCTTTGCGTAGGCCCCGACTCATGATCCACTCGGGATCCTCCCACTCGTCCCCAAACGGCTCGGCTTTCCCGATGCCGTCCAGCAGGCCCAAGCCTTCAGCCATTTTCCGCCGCGCCTCGTTGACATTTTTAAGGTTCGTGTCGGGTTTGTTGTCGGGATCATCGAGCGCTGCATCGATCAGCGCTATAATGACAATGATGATGTGTTCCTTGGTTTCGATCAGGGTTGGATCGATTGCCGGTAGTACCTGCAGCTTGGGTGGCAGTCCGCTGAACCACCTCGGCGAGGTGCTCTCTGCTCGTCCCCGAAGGTTGTGCAAAGCATTGAGAAGAAAAGTCGTCTTCCCACTGCCGCGGCCTCCTTCGATCAAGATTCCATTGTGGGGGCGACGATAACTCAGCTGTTTGACGGTAGGAGGAGAATAGGGCGGATTTTCAAGTCTTGAAACCTGCGCCTGAATAATCTCATTGAGCTGGGCGAAGGCTTCGTCCTGAAGTACCTTGTCTATGTCGTCGAAGCGTTCTGCTCCATTCGCGTTCAAATCTATAATGCGCACAAGTTCCCCCACGCAGCTGCCAATCCAATTGCTTTATCAACCCTTCCGGGAAGTTAAGCAACTGGACGTCTGGTTCCGCATGACAAAAACGTTCTCGGTTATTGCCATTAATTGGAAACCTGAAGGGCTCGGCTGGCTTTGCCGGGAGAGTCAGCTTTCAGGAAAACGATTTGCCTTCACAAGGCAGCATCCGGAGTGCAAAGCTGCTGTTCCCAAATTGGAGTTTTCGCTGTGTTCCCCCACCTCACCCCCGCCGCTCCGCCAGCCAAATCCCCCCCAGCACCAGCCCCAGCGCCACCACGTGATACACCTCCAGCATCTCGCCCAGGATCATCACGCTCAGCAGCGTGCCGAAGATCGGGACCAGGTTGATGAAGATCCCGGCGCGGTTGGAGCCGATCAGTTCGTTGCCCTTGATGAACATCACCTGGGCGACGAGCGAGGGGAACACGGCGGTGAAGGCTGCGACCGTCCAGCCGGTGGCGTCGGGCCAGATCACGCTGTCGCGGGCGATCTCGAAGGCCGTGAAAGGCAGCGAGGTCGCGAAGGCCGAGGCCGCCATCACCGTGATCATGCTCTGCCAGTGGAGTTTTGGCTTGTAGCGCAGCGCCACCGTGTAGCCGCCGTAGCAGAAGACGGCGAGCAGCATCAGCGCGTCGCCGCGGTTGAGTTCCAGCGCCAGCAGCCGGGCGAGGCTGCCGCCCGAGGCGGTGATGGCGACGCCGGCGACGGTGAGCGCGAAGCCCGCCACCTGGGCCGGCCTGGCGCGGATGCGGAACAGCAGGAAATTGGCCAGAAAGATCACCATCGGCATGCCGGCCTGCTCGATCGCCACATTGATCGCCGTGGTGAATTCCAAGGCTGAGTAGAGCAGGATGTTGAAAAAGGCGAAGCCCACCATGCCGTAGGCCACCAGCAGCGGCAGGTTGGCGCGGATCGTCTGCCGGTCGCGGCGGAGCTGGGGCAGGGTGAAGGTGAGCAGAATCATCAGTGCCAGGCCCCAGCGCACCGAGGTCAGCATCATCGGCGAGATGTGGCCCACCGCCAGCTTGCCGGCCACGGCGTTGGCGCCCCAGGAGAGCGCGGTGATGGTCAGGAACAGATAGGCGCGAAGGGGCAGGGCGGATGCGCGAAGGGGCAAGGCTGGAATTTCCGGGTTTCGGGCGTGCGATGGGGCCGGTTGCGGGTCGAGGGCGGCGGTGATGCGGCGCGGCCCACGGCCGCTTCAGCCCTGTTTGGTCAGACCAAGCGCAATTGTCACGTAAAAAGAGCCTGATCCTTGCGCGGAAGGGTCGATTTTGGCGATCCTCTTCTGTATGACTGCGCGGGTTTTGTTTTGCGGGCCGCTCATGCGCGGCCCATTGCCAAGGGGATGTCATGGCCAACGTAGTTGTCATCGGGTCGCAATGGGGCGACGAGGGAAAAGGCAAGATCGTCGACTGGCTGTCCGAGCGCGCCGATGTGATTGTCCGCTTCCAGGGCGGCCACAATGCCGGCCACACGCTGGTCATCGATGGCGCCGTCTACAAGCTGTCGCTGCTGCCTTCGGGCGTGGTGCGGCCCGGCAAGCTCGCGGTCATCGGCAACGGCGTGGTCATCGACCCGCATGCGCTGGTGAGCGAGATCGACCGGCTGGCCGCCCAGGGCGTCGTCATCAATGGCGAGAACCTGCGCATCGCCGACAACGCCACGCTGATCCTGTCGCTGCACCGCGAGCTTGACGCGCTGCGCGAGGACGCGGCGTCCAATTCCGGCACCAAGATCGGCACCACCCGGCGCGGCATCGGCCCGGCCTACGAGGACAAGGTCGGCCGCCGGGCGATTCGCGTCATGGATCTCGCCAATCTCGAGAGCCTGCCCGCCAAGGTCGACCGGCTGCTCACCCATCACAACGCGCTGCGCCGGGGCCTGGGCCAGCCGGAAATCTCGGTCGAGACCATCCTCGAGGAACTCACCTCGGTGGCCGGCCGCATCCTGCCGTTCCGCGAGACCGTGTGGCTGCTCCTCGACAAGAGCCGCCGCGCCGGCCAGCGCATCCTGTTCGAGGGCGCCCAGGGCACGCTGCTCGATGTCGACCACGGCACCTATCCCTTCGTCACCTCGTCCAACACAGTCGCGGGCCAGGCCGCCGCCGGCTCCGGCCTCGGGCCGGGGGCGCTCAGCTACGTGCTCGGCATCACCAAGGCCTACACCACCCGCGTGGGCGAAGGCCCGTTCCCGACCGAACTGCATGACGAGACCGGCCAGTTCCTGGGCGAGCGCGGCCATGAATTCGGCACGGTCACCGGCCGCAAGCGCCGCTGCGGCTGGTTCGACGCGGCGCTGGTGCGCCAGTCGGTCGCCGTCAACGGCATCACCGGCATCGCGCTCACCAAGCTCGACGTGCTCGACGGCCTGGAAGAGCTCAAGATCTGCGTCGGCTACGAGCTCGACGGTGAGCGTGTCGATCATCTGCCCGCCAGCCAGGGCCAGCAGGCCCGCGTCACGCCGGTCTACGAGACCATCGAAGGCTGGAAGGGCACCACGGTCGGCGCGCGCAGCTGGGCCGACCTGCCGGCCCAGGCGATCAAATATGTCCGCCGCATCGAGGAGCTGATCGGCGCGCCGGTGGCGCTGTTGTCCACAAGCCCCGAGCGCGACGACACGATCCTTGTGACCGACCCGTTCGAAGACTGAAGCGCCCCGTGTGCGCCGGATAGACACAGTGCGCTGTGCGTGCCTGGACCTGCTGCATAATTTTCGCCCTAAATCGATTCCGATTTGGGGAATTATGCAGTAGGTTAGCGCCAGCGCGCGTTACAGCGCGTTTCACGGGATCAAACCAGGGTAAATCATGGCGGATTTTGTAGCAGTCATCCGGAAGGCAGTGGACAATCTGCCGGAGAATACTCCGCAGAACCGGAGCAAGGTCTATGACAAGGCGCGCGCCGCCATCCGCCGCCAGCTCGAGGCGATCAATCCGCCGCCATCCGACGAGGTGATCGCGCGCCAGCTCGACAAGCTGGATCTCGCCATCGACGAGGTCGAGAGCGAACACACCGAGGCGCTGCCCGCCGATCTCGACGAGACCGATGCGCTGATGGCCGAGCTCGAATCCATGGTGGAGAAGAGCCCGGTGCTCACCGCGCCCCCGCCGCAGCCATCCGCGCCAACGCCCACACCAGCCCCCATGCCGGCACCCGCGCCAGAGCCCTTCGCTTCCGAGCGCAAGGCGAGCGCCGCCCCGGCCGCGATACCGGCTCCGGCGCAGCCCGCCTCGCGCCCGTCCGATCTCGTCGGCGAGGCCCATGACGAGGTCTTCGGTCTCGGCCATGCGCCCGACCGGGCGTCGCCTGCCCGTGAAGCATCGCGTGGCGCGGACCGCAACCGCCGCGGCGGTCTCGTCGTGCTTGTGCTGCTCCTGCTGCTGGGCGCCGCCGGCTATGCCGGATGGGTCTACAAGGACACGCTGACCGCCATGATCGGCCCCAGCGCCATCGACACGCCGGTCGTCGACGAGGACGTGCCGCCCGCGCAGGACACCGCCGTCGCGACGCCGGAACCGGCCGCCGAGGAGCCCGGCGCCGCAGCGCCGGAATCCACGGAACTGGCTGTCGTGGACACGGTCCCCGCGGACGACGCCAAGTTCACCCAGCGACTCAATGCCGACGGCACCGAAATCGATCCCGGCCCCGCGCCCGGCCCGCCCGCCGATGACACGGCCGAAGGCCGCTCGGTGGCCGAACTCACCGACGAGGGCGCCGCGCGGGAAACCGCGGCGCAAGCCAGCCCCGATGCCCCGGCCGCGCCCGGCGACGCGGCGGCTCCTGCCGCGCAGCCGCTCGGCGTCGCGCAACGGATGATCCTCTACGAGGAACGCCTCGGCCAGCAGTCGCTCGAGGTCAAGGAGGGCACGGTCGTCTGGACGCTGGTGAGCGAACCTTCGGGCGATGGTCCCGACGAGCAGGTCATCCGCGGCGAGATCAACAATCCCGACACCGGCCTCTCCGCGCTGATCACCATCAAGCGCAACACCGACCCGTCGCTGCCCGCCAGCCACATCGTCGAGGTTGTCTTCGCCCTGCCGCCCGAATTCGAGGGCGGCTCGATCGACCAGCTGCAGCGCATCGCCATGAAGCAGACCGAGGCCGACCAGGGCAATCCGCTGATCGCGGTGCCCGCCAAGATCACCCAGGATTTCTACATGGTGGCGCTCAACGACCTCCAGGAGGCCCGCGACGCCAACACCGACCTGCTGCGCCAGCGCAACTGGATCGACATCCCGGTGGTCTACGCCAACGGCAGGCAGGCGCTGATCACGCTCGAAAAGGGCGCCAGCGGCACAGAGGTGTTCAACCAGGCGCTGGATGCCTGGGCGAGGGCCGAGTCGCAGAATTAAGCGCGGCGGGGTCCGATCTCCCCCGCGCGGGGGAGATGTCGGCGTAGCCGACATCTGGGGACTGCGGCAATCACGAAATGCGGGGCTACCCCCCCCCTCTGTCACTTCGTGACATCTCCCCCGCAAGGGGGGAGATCAAAGGCCGCCATCTTCAAGATGACAGCGCCAAACTTTCAACGGGTTGAAGCTTCGACAGGGCGGAAGCGGCAGATGCCGACTCGAGCCCCACCCACCTGTGGGGAGGGGCTGGGTAAGGGGCTTGGTGAGATACACCGATGGCGCGATGCGCGGGAGCCCTTTGACTGTAATTCTACGCCTTCGTTAATTATGGAACAATTGCCGCAAGATTATCCGTCTGCACACGCTCCCTAATGAAATCGATGGGACCGGTCCAGAAGTTGGGATTTTTCTCATTGAACAAGTCGATCATGCCAGCACGGATGTATACGGCGGAAACGAAATCCAGACGATTGCTCATTTCAGTAAAGACAATATGCGGATCACAGGCTGAGTTCCTGACACTCAAAATAGCAGCCAAAATCCTGTCCTCACCGAACTTCGACAAAAAACAACGTTGCCTAATAAAGGATATAAGTTCGTGGCGATTCTCAAATATAAAACTGAATACTGTTTCCTCTGGCGTGCCATCGCCTATAAAGAAAGCGTGATCAGGGAGTTGCTGTCCGGCTTGAGGGTCAAATATATCTCCATCAACTAGCGCTACCGACGGTATATGGAGCATAGGGTTTTCATTATGAAACTCACTTACTTTTACCACGTTGGGATATCCACCCGCAGCAAATACCTTGGTAGTTTCACTCATGCCTTCACCATAACGTCCAATCGCGTTCTCCGCCCATTCCTTAACGAATGAGTCTTCGACATAAACCGCACGAGCATCAGGAACAGTTCCCGTGATCGCTCGAAGACTCTCAATGCTAAGTTTGCCGTTCCAAGTCCTTTTGTTAATGGATGCCCACACCGCTTCTACTGGTAGTTCGTTTACGGCGTCCTGCGAGTGAGTGGTAAAAATGATCTGCAGCCTCTTGCTTCTGGCTGTGGCTTGAAGATACTGAACGAAAAGCCTTACGGCTACTGGGTGAAGTCCATTTTCAACTTCTTCAATCAAAACAAGAGAATTGTCGGGCGCATTTTCGATCCTATCGATCGTTTCAATTACCGATGCTTCA
>NZ_JACIYP010000191.1 GCF_014359905.1 Hoeflea sp.
GGATTAAAATCGCCGTTCAGCCGGTACATCAGCGCCTGCCCTGGTGCCGTTTGCCAGTCAAAGGTCAATTCCGGCACCGTATCGGGCAGCTTATATGGAACTGGCGCTGCAACCTTGGGCCCTCCGAAACCTCCATCCGCGCGACAAAATGTCGTGCTGGTCAAACTGCAAAGCAGCTCCTGGGTTTTGGCGTCTATGATATCACGACCGGTAAGCACCAGTGCGCCCTTGTCGGGGCCCTTGTCGATGATCTCTGTAATGCGCGTGCGCCCGATTACATGCCCCTCGGTCGGAAGGGGGCGATGGATCACGAGCCCTTGTTCACCATGCAGTACTTTAGTCCAATCCACCCCGGTTCCGGGTTGTTTCAGCCAGAATCCCGGATAGCCCAAAACCACAGCCAGTGTTGGTAGCGCGTATAAACCGTCTTCATAAGTGTAGCGCAGTTCGTCTTCGTCCATCGGGTTCTGGCCTATACCCAGTCCCAACGCGTACAGGATAGTATCCTTTATTGTGTAGCTCTGTTCTATATCGTCAAAGTGCCAGTTTTTCAGTTTCTGATAGTCGATTCCCATAATTTTCCTCCCTCCGAACGCTACCGTATCGCTCCTCCGCTAACAACACGTTCGTTTTGTCACCGCTTCACGATGCTGCGCCCGATGATATGTTTCATCACCTCGATCGCTCCCCCGGCCAACCGAGACTGCCGGGCATCAGCAAATGCGCGCGCGATCGGCATTTCCGTCATGTAACCCCACCCACCGAACAGTTGGAGGCAACGGTCAAGAACCCGGCCCTGCATTTCAACGCTGCTCAGCTTGGCCACTGCAGCATCTATCGCTTCGAACTTACCTTCCAGGTGCAATTGGATGCAGCGGTCGATGAATACGCGGTTCACCATAATCTCGGCGTGCAATTCAGCCAGCGTGAACTGGGTCGCTTGCATTGCGGCGATTGTCTTCCCAAAGGCTTTGCGTTCAGTCGTGTAGTCAATCGTCCATTGCAGGGCGGCCTCGGCATTGGCGACGGCGCGAACGCACTGCACCAGCCGCTCCTGTGCCAGTTCGGTCATGAGGTGGATGAAGCCTTGGTTTTCGACCCCGATCAGGTTCGTTACCGGCACACGCACATTTTCAAGGAATACTTCAGAGGTATCCATGGCCTTGCTGCCGATCTTGTCCAGCAGCCGACCGAGTGAAAGCCCTTCGCGGTTTTTTTCAACCAGGATCAAGCTGATGCCCTTGCCACCTGCCGCTGGATCAGTTTTGCAGGCGACGATCAGAATATCGGCCCCTTGAGCGTTGGTGATAAAAACCTTCTGACCATTGATCACATACTCGTCGCCTTCGCGCTTAGCAGTGGTACGCATTGCCTGAAGGTCGCTTCCACCCGAAGGCTCGGTCATGGCAATCGCGGCCAGCACCTCGCCAGTTGCCATTGGTGGCAGCCATCGCCTCCGCAATTCTTCGGTCCCATATTTCAGAATATAAGGAGCCACGATATCAGAATGCAGCGAGAAGGCGGGGCCGGAGGCGCCCACCCGCGCCATTTCTTCTATAACTATCGCACTGTGGAGAAAATCGCCGCCCATGCCGCCATATTCCTCGGGAATAGCGCAGCATAAAATACCGGCCTTCCCGGCCATTAGCCAAGCTTCGCGCGAGACCTTGCCTTCCTTTTCCCATTTAGAATGGTTGGGGACAATTTCGGTCTCGACAAAGCGGCCAACGGATTTTCGGAAGATCTCGTGTTCTTCGCCGAAGATTGTTCTAGGTATCATCGTGATCATCGCCTTGTTATCTGTAATTGCGACATTTCTTGATCTGGTCGTCGCAAAAGGCCCTACAGCCTGTTACACGTGTTGGGTACGTAGCCTTGCGTGGAACGAGTGATTGCCCCGACACCCCACGTCAAAGACAGCGGGCGATCAGCCCACCATCAACCGGAATCTCTGCCGCGGTGATGTAGGACGATTCGTCAGATGCAAGGAAAAGCGCCAGATTGGCCGTCTCGAATCCCGTACCCATACGGCGCAATGGGATCTGCTTGGTATAGCTTGAATAGACCGCGTCGACGTCACGGCCTGCCGCGTCGATGCCGCCACGTGCCAGCGGTGTATCGACCATACCAATCAGGATCGTGTTTGCACGGATGCCCTTTGGACCGAAATCAACCGCAATGGAACGGGTTAGCGCATTCACGGCAGCTTTGCTGGCATCATAAGCGGCGTAGGAAAAACCAAGATAGCGCACCGAAGCAATGGTGGAAATGTTGATGATTGAACCTCCGCCCTGCTCCACCATATGCGGGATCACTTTCTGGCAGCTCAGCATCAAGCCACGAGAGTTTACCGCGAATGATTTCTCCCACGCCTCCTCGGTTACCTTGATCGCGTTGCCCAAGCCGACGATGCCAACGTTATTATGTAAAATGTCGATGCGTCCGTAGGTGTCTATACTCTTGGCCACCACCGCCTCGACGTCTGCGGCAACTGAGATATCAGCCACCGCTTCAACACACTCGCCGCCTTCCTCCCGGATCAAACGGCAGGTTTCGGCCGCGGCGTTCGGATCACGGTCTACGGCAATGACCTTGGCTCCCTCACGAGCGAACAGCGCGGCCGTTGCCTTCCCATTCCCCCAGCCTGGGCCAATAGAGCCTGCGCCCATGATAAGGGCGACCTTTCCTTCGAGTCTACGTGACAATGTCGTTTTCTCCATCCCTTGATGCTGACACCAGTCCATGTTTCAGAGACCTGCCGCCTGTAACTGGACTTTCCAGGTGCGCTAAGACCCGAGCAGGCAAAGCGCGACCCGGCCTTTCAACGATTATGCGCCGCCTTTGCGGAACTGCCGGAAATTGGGCTTGCGTTTAGCCATGAATGCTCCTGCACCCTCGGTCATTTCCTCTCCACCAGCCAGGCGAAGTAGCGTCTGCTGCGCGTGTGCCATTGCTGGCGAGAGCATATCCCACCAGACATTGGACGTGACTTTACTCAGCTCAAGATAAGCCGGGCTCTTGTCCAGCAGTTCCTCACACCAACGAATTACTTCAGCGCGCAGTTCATCGGCGGGAACGACCTTGTTGATCCAACCTAATTCCAGTGCTTCCTGTGCGGTGTACTGACGGCACATGTAACAGACCTCGCGGGCCTTCTTCTCACCGATCGTCATCGCGAGCAGGTTGGTGGCCCCATAGACCGGGGAACTGCCGATGCGCGGACCGGTCTGACCGAAACTGGCACTTTCTGATGCGATTGCCAGATCTGAACAGATTACCAGTTCATTGCCGCCGCCCACCGCAACCCCGTTGACCATGGCGATCACCGGCTGTGGGATGTGGCGCATCAGGTTCAGCGTCCGTCCCGCTGAAGCGAACAAGTGCCGCGCCTTGGCTGTGCTGAAATTCGCTAGATCGGCAAGGTATCCGCCCGCCGAAAATGCCTTGCCCGCCCCGGTCAGAACCACAACACCCACTTCTGGATCGAAGCCGAACGCTTCGAAGGCATCACCCATTTCACGAATGGTGGCATGATCGAAAGAGTTGTAGCGTTCAGGATGGTTGATTGTAATCCAACCAATCGCGTCCGTCTTTTCCACTATAATATGACTATACTCAGTCATTCCGTTCCTCCCGTATCAAGTACCGCGCCGATTATCCATTATGATGGACGATCTCGCCTGTGGTACTATTCTGCTGCGACTGTCGTAGGTTTCCTGAGTACGAGAGAGCTAACGCCACGCACGACATAGGCCTCACGCCAGGTTGGTGCCTCGTCGGCTAGTTGTATATCCCGAAAGCGGCGCAGAAATGCCGGAATGGCGATGCGGCCCTCAAGACGCGCCAGCGGGGCACCGAGACACAGGTGCAGTCCATAGCCGAAATGTAAAGAACCCTTGCTCTTCCGTGTCACGTCGAGAGTGTCTGGCTCCGCAAACACCGACGGGTCGCGGTTGGTGGAGAGGATCATGCAGAAGAGTCTGTCGCCTTTCTTGATTTGCTGGCCACCGACCTCGGCGTCTACCTTCGACACTCTTACGAGGCAGGCTGCGGGGTTGTCATAGCGCAACAGCTCCTCGATCGCGTTGTCGATAATCGTGGGATCATCGCGCACAATAGCGAGTTGATCAGGGTGCCGCAGCAAGTTGTAGATCCCTGTACCGATCAAGTCGGTTGTGGTCTCGTGGCCCGCAAATATCAGAATTGTACAAGTCTGCACATATTCTTCGTCTGTGAAAGGGTCGGCAGTCTTTTCGCTGTAATCTATCATCCGCGATATCACGTCTGTACCCCGGTTGATCTTGCGATCGGCAACGACTTTGAAAAAGTAGTCGCGCATGCTTCGAATCGCCTCGGTCGAACGCTCTGCCCGCTGAGGATCGAGACGAGCGCCACCAATGAAAGCTGCAAGTTCGTCTGACCAATGCTTGATCATTACCGCATCTTCCGGCGGCAGGCCGAACATGTTGACGATAACCGCAGTCGGTAGCGGAATCGCGTAATCGTCCAGCAGATTGAACTCTTCGCGACCCTCTAGATCATCAAGGAGTTTTTCCACCGTATCACGCACGAATCCTTCCATTGACGGGATCACGGGAAGGAAGGCTTGGTTCAGCACCATGCGCATTTTGGTGTGTAGCGGCTGGTCGGTGAAAACCACCCATTTGGTGACCGATTCTCCGACTTCGGCCAGGTCGGTCATGCCACGTTTACGCATGTAATCGAGAAAAGGGCGGATTCGATCGTTCGAGAAATCATTGGCCCGGCCCAAGATGTTTTTTACATCCGCGTGGCGCGTTACGACCCAGCCCTTGACCGACTCATCCCAATAAACGGGGCGCTCTTCACGGAGCTTCTTCAAGGTCGGATACGGATTGGCCAAGTATCCTGGATCGAAAAGGTCAACGTTTTTGCTGTGCATTTTTTCCTCCATAGAAAATTATATGCTCCATTAAGAATGATATTGCATTGGGGATCATCTTTCGTCAAGGTGTTCGTTGTGTAGCGGAGCGATTATTCATATCACTCTGTTCGCCTGCCGGGATCATCCGCTCCGCAGATACAAAACAGACACAGAACCGATCCGAGGATTGTAGCCGCGGAATCGGGCGATATACCGATGGAAGGAAGGGGAAGCATGAGCTGGAAACCAGTTGAAGGTGCCGATAGCGTTCTTGAAAATGACATGAAGGAATTCGATGTCGATGGCGTCGCGGTTCTGATTGCGCGTAACGCAAACGGCTACTTTGCATATCCCGCGCTATGCCCGCACATGGAGGCCCAGCTCGCTTTTGGCACCTGTGACGGGAAGCTCATAACCTGCATGCAGCATCTGTGGCAGTGGGATATGGAATCCGGCGATCCCGTCGGGATGGCAGAAGAGCGGATCAAGACCTACCCGACGAAGTTCGAGGAAGGACAAGTGTGGATCTTCTTCGAGGAAGAACTCAAATATGCCTACATGGAGGACTGACATCTTTCGGTCGCTTTTTGCCGTCGCCCTGCCCATTACGAGGCAGGTGATTCGGGAAGGGCTGCCTTGGGATGATGTCGGTGGAGGAATGCTCGATGCAGATTAAAGTCATTGGACGAAACGGGTCCGCCAGCTTTCGGGCCGAAGGGAACGAAACGCTGCTGGAAGCCGCCCTGCGCAGCGGGGTCGATGTCCCGTATAACTGTGCGTCGGGAAGTTGCGGTATTTGCAAGGCGCATATAATATCGGGTGAGGTTACGAAACTTTGGCAAGACGCCCCCGGATACGGAACCAAGCAGAAAGTCGGCGACGCTCTCTTATGCCAATGTGCCGCCAAGGAATCTATCGAGGCCGACGATCTGGTCCTTAGTCTGTCTGGCGCCATCTCGCAGAACTCTGCCCCTGCCACGCGCCCCGAGCGCATTCCCGCAACGATCGTGCGAACCGATGTGCTGGGCGAGGGCATGCTTGAAGTCGAATTGGAGCTTGACCGGCCCATTCGCTATGTGGCTGGGCAGTTCGGTCTATTCTATTTTCCCGGAATCGTCGGCGGGCGGGCGTTCAGCTTTGCCGCGCCGCCGACCGCCGAAAGCCGTAGCATCGTTCTTGTCGTCAAGAGAAAGCCGGAAGGCCCGGCAACCACACGTCTTTTTGCACCCGATCTGATTGGCAGCCGCGTCGAGATGTTCGGCCCCTTGGGCCATACGACCTTCGAACCCCACCGGGACGGTCATCTTTTGTGCGTAGTCGGCGGTTCTGGCGTATCGCTGGCGCTTGCAATCATGGGGGCGGCCGTCGCTGCGGGCCATTTTCGCACCCATCGCGGCACGTTGATAATCGGCATACGCCATGCGGGTGATCTTACTGATTTGGCCCCTTTTGTTGAGATGGTCAAAGCATCGGGTGGGGGGCTGCGGGTAGTGGTGGCACTGTCTGACAACCTGGACAATCTGCCGCCCGATTGGGCACCTGCCCAGATTGCGGTAGAAACAGGCTTCGCCCACGAGGTGATGCGCAAGGTGATGGAAGGCGAATACACGGGGCACGTCGCGTATGTCGCTGGCCCACCACCGATGGTTCAGGCGGTTCAACGCATTCTGGTCCTGGAGGGTAAATTGCCGGGGCAAGACATCCGCTCCGACACATTCTATTAGGCCCTGGTGATCAACAAGTTCCCGACGGAACGTTCTTTGACTAACTCAGCTACAAAGCAGAAAGACTTTGGTAATGCTCCGGAACGAATCTGCCAGACCGAAGTCGCAAGTACCCGAAAGATCCGAAGCCGTGACAGGTAATCGCACATCGGTGCAAATGGGAAAGCCGGTTGGATCTGTGGTGAGTGCGGTGCGCATACTTCGCTACCTGGCCACCGTTAACGGAACCGTCCGCGGCAGCAAGGTTGCGCAGGAACTCGGCATTAACACGAGCACTTGTTTCAACATCCTGCAAACGCTGGCCGCCGAAAATCTGGTGCGGTTCGACCCTGATTCGAAACGGTACCGCCTGGGATACGGCCTGCTAGACCTCGCTTCGAGCAACGCCATCATGGGCGGCGATATGGGCGGCATCCGCGCGGCGATGCAAAGGGTATCTGACCGGCACGGTGTTACGATGTCACTGTGGCGGCGGATCTCCGAGAATCGGCTGCTGATGATCGTTGTTACATCGAGCGCGATCCAGACGCGGGTGCACATGAGCGTGGGCCAACGACTCCCCCTGCTCGTTGGCTCCATAGGAAGAGCCATGGCCGGGGCACTGCGCTTGTCGGAGGCCGAACTGCGACATTTTTTCCAAGAGGTGCGCTGGATTCGTCCGGTTTCCTTTGAGGCTTATTGCCAGGAGGTGCAGCTGGCGGTGGAACGGGGCTGGGCGTTGGACGCCGGCGATTTCGTAAGTGGC
>NZ_JACIYP010000192.1 GCF_014359905.1 Hoeflea sp.
CTTGGCGGTTATCGGGGCGGATGTGGGCTGAGCTGGGCAGGGCGCTTGAAGCGGAGCGGTGACCGACAGCGCACCTGATCGCAGGAGAGAGATGATGACGATCGAGGCGCTGGAATGGCCAAGGAACTATAACGAGGTTCCGAAGGCTGCATTCACCCGCAAGGAGATTTACGCCGAGGAGATCAAGCGGATCTTCCATGGCGAGGAATGGCACCCGATCGCCCATGAGAGCGAGCTGCCGGAGCCGGGTAATTTCAAGACCTTGCGTCTTGCCGGCATTCCCCTGCTGATCGCGAGGGACGAGAAGGGCGAGGTCAGGGTCTTCTACAACGCATGCTCGCACCGCAGCAACCAGCTGGAAACTGCGGTGATGGGGAGCAAGACCGAGTTCGAATGCCCGTACCACCGTTGGCTGTTCAGCACGAGCGGCGACCTGGTTGGCTGCCCCAATCCGCGCGAGTTCACACCCGGCTTCGACAAGGCCGACTACCCCTTGGCACAACCGAGGTTCGACAGCTTCTACGGGCTGATTTTTGTCACGTTCTCCGACAAGACCGAACCCCTGCTGGAGTTCCTCGGCGATTCGGGCGAGACGTTGCGTCAGCTGATGGCGGGCGACGGGCGGCTGAAGCTGCTGGGATACCAGAAGGTGCGCTACGACACCAACTGGAAGTCGTATGCCGACAATGACGGATACCACGCGCCGCTGCTGCACCAGGCATTCGGCATGCTCAACTGGCAGGGCGGCAAGGGACGCCAGTTCGCCGCGACCGAGCGCGGGCACCTGTGCTTTGAATCGGCCTTGTCGGTGGCGAGCGGTCCGAGCGTCCTGAAGGACACGGATGTGATCGCCTTCAAGGGTCAGGATCCGTCCGTCGGCTCGCGGATCGTCATGCTGTTTCCGACCTTCGTGTCGACCAAGCATCTCGACGTGATCAATCTCCGCTACGCGACCCCGATCGATGAGGAGACGACCGAAGTCCACTACGCCTATTTTGCGCATCAGGACGATGATGAGGACATGGTTCGTCACCGCCTTCGCCAGAGCTCCAATCTCCTGGGTCCGTGCGGCCTGATAAGCATGGAGGATGCCTCGATCTTCCATCGCATCCACATCGGCAATCATACGCCCGGGAACGCGATCTTCCAGAAGGGGGTTCGCGATCCCTTGAAGCTGGAGAGCGAATTCCTCCAGAACGATGAAAGCGGCAACCTCCCCAGGTGGGAATATTACCGGTCGGTGATGGGCTTCGAGAGGGCGACGGCATGAGCGTGGTGGCGGACACGACCCTGGAAGCGGTTCTCGATCGTCTGCTTCTGGCCGATGCTGACGCGCTCGACAGCAAGGACATGCAGCGCTGGCTCTCGAACTACGCGGAGGAAGAGGAGGCGTCCTATTATTGCCGATCCGCCGAGAACACTGAAAACGGCCTGGAGCTTGGCTTCATGTTCGATGATCGCAGGGCACGGCTTGAAGACCGGGTCACCTACGTCAACGAGATCTGGGCGGGCACGTTTCAGGATTACCGGACCCGGCACTTCGTTCAGCGCATCAGCCACGAACGGATCGACGCAAGGACCGTCGCCGTGCATTCCAACTTCGCGGTGTTCATGACGCCGCAGGATACCGGCATCACGAAAATCCTCGCAACCGGCCGCTATGACGACACGGTTCGCCTGTCAGCCGGCGGTGGCGCCAGGATTCTGTCGCGCCGTGCGGAATTGGATAATTCCGTGCTTCCCAGATACCTGGTCTATCCAGTCTGATTTAGGCCACGTCTTTTCACGGTGCCGGCGAAAGGCGTTCCGGCCGCCGGTGTTTGGCCAGCTTGGCGGGGATGGCAGCCTGACCTGGCGCCGGCCGTGCTGCCGACAAATAGGGCAGGCGGACACCTGCGGCGAGTGATGCGCCGCGCCAGTCCATCCAGCGCCCGACCTCCTTGCCTGCTGCGATCATCTCGCACTTGCATCACAGCGTTGCCGAAGGCATGACGCGCGGGGGGCTTCCGGCGATCGTCTCCCCTAGGGAGGGCCGACCTCGTGATCGTTTCGACGAGCATCCGTTCGCAAGAGCGGGCGGTGGACGAGTGAGGATTTGCCTTGTCCTTGAGACAGGGGGCGGAGGCGCGGGGCGCCACGTGCTCGACCTTGCCCGGGAACTCCCGTTGCGCGGCCATGCGGTGGCCGTGATCTATTCGGCGATGCGCGCCGAAGCGCGGTTTCTTCTCGAGTTGCTGAGCCTTCCGGTCACCCGGGTAGAGGTTCCGATGACCCGCAATCCGGGTCCCCAAGATGTCATGGCCGCATGCAGGCTGGCCAAGGCCCTGAGGCAGCATGGACCCTTTGATATCGTCCACAGCCACAGCTCCAAAGCCGGCGCGCTCGCCCGATTGGTGCCGACAGGCACCGCTTGCCGCATCTATACCCCGCACGCCTTTCGCGCCCTTGATCCTGAAGCGTCCCGGCTGTCGAAGGCGGTACTCACTGCGATCGAGCGGATGCTGGGTCAGGCGAGGACTGATGCGTTGATCGCCGTGTCACAGGGGGAACTCGCCTTTGCGCGCGCGCAGCGGATCGCGCCGGGGCGATGCCATCTGATCCGCAACGGCGTGATCCACCCCCGTTCGGTCGACCGGGCTGCGGTGCGCCGGGAACTGCGCTTCGCCGAGGATCAATTGGTCGTCGGCTTCGTGGGACGCCTGTCATACCAGAAGGCCCCCGAGCGTTTTGTCGAGGCAATGGTGCAAGCGATGCACGCGCGAGACGATGTGCATGCCGTGATGATCGGCCAGGGAGCGTATGAATCGATGGTCGCGAACGCAATCGAGCGCTCCGGGCTGGCGGGCCGTTTTCGGCTTTTGGGCGGTGCAGATGCTCAGAACTACATCGGTGCTTTCGACGTCCTGATGATGTCCAGCCGGTACGAAGGACTCTCCTACGTCATGCTGGAATCGCTTGCTGCCGGCGTTCCCATCATCTCGACGGATGTCGCCGGGGCACATGACGTGATCGTCGAAAGTGGGCGCGAAGGCCTGATCGTCGGCGGTGCGGATCTCATCAATAATCTTGCCGGGGCGGTCCTTGGCCTGGCGGAGGATCGCGAGCGGCTGGGGCAGATGAAAGAGGCGGCGCGTGCGCGCGGGGCCGTTCTCAACGGCCAGCGGATGATTGACGAAACAGAGGCGCTGTATCGTCGGGTTGCAGCGGAAAAGAGATGCGGATAGCCAACGATGTCGACCGTCTACATCAATGGTCGCTTCGCGACACAGCCGTTCAGCGGCGTGCAGCGTTACGCGCACGAGATCGTGGCCCAACTGGACGCGGTCGCGCCGCAGGTCGATCCGACCGTCCGCTATGTCCTGCTCACCCCCCAGGGCACCGCCAGTCTGGGGCTGCAAGCGATCAGCCAAGTGGCCTGCGGCAAGCTGCATGGGCATGCCTGGGATCAGGTCAGCTTCGCCGCCGCGGCGCGCCATGGGGTTGCGCTCAGCCTCAGCTCGACCGGCCCCGTTGTCCACCGCCGGCAGATCGTGGTGATCCATGATGCCGCGGTCCAGCGCCATCCGGGGCATTTCAGTAGGGCCTACCGCACCGCCCACGCGGTTCTCGATCTCCTGCTTGCCCGCACTGCAAATCTCGCCACCGTCTCGGAATTCTCCCGCCGCGAATTGTCAGAGCTATTGCAGGTGCCCGCGCGCTCCATCCTTGTGGCGCCGAATGGCTGGCAGCACATGCAGGTCCAGCCCGATGCGGATGTGACCACCCGCCTCGGGCTCGACGGCAAGCCCTACTTCCTCGCGCTGGGAAACCTTACCCCTAACAAGAACCTCAGCGTGACATTGCGCGCTCTTGCCCGGCTGGAAGAGGGGGCGAGCCGCCTCGTAGCGGTCGGCCGGATCGACCGGTCTGTTTTCGGCACGGCAGCCATGCCCGAGCCCGGGCCCGACCTGCTGCTGCCGGGCCGGTTGAGCGATGCGGAGGTCGCCGGGTTGATGCGGTCGGCCAAGGCGCTGATTTTCCCCAGCATCTACGAAGGGTTCGGGATCCCGCCGATCGAGGCCTTCGTCAATGGCTGTCCGGTGCTGGCCAGCACGGCGGAGGCCGTGGTCGAGGTCTGCCAGGACGCCGCCGAGTATTTCGACCCGCATGACGATGCGCGATTGGCGCAGTTGATGCAGATGGTGCTGGCCGATGATGGACGCTGGCGCGCGGCCAAGCTGGCGCGCGCGCAGGAACGCCTCACCCATTACAGCTGGCGACGCTCGGCCGAAATACTGGCGGAGGCCTGTGCCCGCCTCGCCAGGGGAGAGCCTGCCGCGGGGTGACAACCCCGGCCGTCATCAGCCGGATTGTGCGCGGTCGAACAGCCAGTTGCGCAACGCGCCAAAGAGCAGCCGCGGCGTGTGGCCGGCTTCACTCGAATGTCAGCACGCTTTAGCGGAGCGGCTGCACCACCGGCTGCGAGACGAACGCCGGTGCCGCATCCGCACCCTCCTCCACCTTCCGACCGTCGGTGTCCTCGGCTTCCTCCCGCGCCGCTTCTGCCGCCTTGCGCCGCTGAGCCGCGGCGGCGACGATCTCCGGCGGGGCGGGGCGCGCCGGGTACGGGCAGTCCATCCCCTGTCCCAGCCCCTTCAGATAGGCCCGCCGCATCAGCCCGGCGGCGATTGCCTGACGGAATTCCGATTCATGCTCGTTGGCGCCCGACAGTGTGCGGACGATGCCGCGAAAGGGGATCAGCGAACCGACCACTTGCTGCGCCATCTCGCCGGCGTTCAGCCCTTCGGCGGAGGCGGGCGGGGCGGTGTCGAAATCCTCGCCCAGCACCGCGTCGAGATCGCCGATCTCGCTCAGGATCTCGGCGCAATGATCGATGCCGGCATCGCGATAGGGCGCGGCCCGCGCGCGGAGCAGCACCGGCGGGATCGCGTCGTTCGCCAGATTGAGATCGTTTAGCGGCGTTTTGGCCACATCGGTCGCCGAGACGCTCTCGTCGGTGACATTGCGCTGCGCGGCGGCTGGCGAGGGGGCAAGGGCGGCGGTCAGGAGCAGGGTGGCACCAGCGCAGCTCCACAATGGGGTCGCATTGCGTATCATCGCCTGCTTCTAACCCAAGTCGCAGCGCCTGCCTACACTGTTTTCCGGGGCCATGCATTGAGTTTCCGGGACTTACCGACGTCCCGGCGTGGTGCCCGCGCATCGACGCTGCCCGGGTTAAACGATTCGAGCAGGATGGAGCCTGACCCTGGCGGCGGCCCTGGCACTGACCGTGGTCGTAATGGTTTTACCCTTGCGCGAACCGGCCCCGCCGGGCCAACCGCACCACACGGCAATGGCAGGAGAGGCTGTTATGTTCCTCAACAACAAGCGTGCACTCGTCACCGGCTCGACCTCGGGCATTGGCCTCGCCATCGCGCGGGCGCTGGCGGGTGAGGGGGCCGAGGTGGTGCTGAACGGCTTCGGCGAGCAGTCGATGATCGAGGGATTGTGCGAGGAGCTGGGCGCGCGCCATGTGGGCGCCGATCTCACCACCACCGCCGGCGCGGAACGGCTGATGGGCGAAGCCGGCCCGGTCGACATTCTGGTCAACAATGCCGGGATGCAGCACGTCGCCCCGGTGGAGGCGTTTCCGCCCGAGAAGTGGGACGCGATCATCGCGCTCAACCTTTCGAGTGCGTTCCACACCTCGCGGCTGGCGGTGCCGCACATGAAGGCTGCCGGGTGGGGCCGGATCATCTGCACCGCCAGCGCCCATTCGCTGACCGCCAGCCCATTCAAGATTGCCTACGTCTCGGCCAAGCATGGCCTCGCCGGGCTGGTCAAGACGCTGGCGCTGGAGCTGGCGGAGCACAACATCACCGCCAATTGCATCAGCCCGGCCTATGTCTGGACGCCGCTGGTGGAACAGCAGATCCCGGACACGATGGCTGCGCGCGGAATGACCCGCGAGCAGGTGATGAACGAGGTCCTGCTGGCGCGCCAGCCGACCAGGAAGTTCGTGCAGCCCGAAGACGTGGCGGAACTGGCGCTGTTCCTGTGCCGCGACGCGGCGCAGAACATCACCGGCGCCAATTACACGATCGACGGCGGCTGGACGGCGGAGTGAAGCGCGGCGGCCGGAGCGTCGGCGGGCCTTCACCCCGTCGGCCGCCCGGCCAATCTTCACGGGAGTGAGCAGGACAATGCGCATCATCGACCACATGATCGCCGGGCATTCCGGCCAGGGCCGACGCGAGAGCGACGTGTTCGATCCGAACACCGGCCGAGTGCAGGCCCGGGTCCGCCTGGGGACGCAGGCGGATCTCGACGCGGCGATGGCCAATGCGCTTGCCGCCCAGCCGTGCTGGGCCGCCACCAACCCGCAGCGCCGCGCGCGGGTCATGTTCCGCTTCAAGGATCTGGTCGAGGCGAACATGGACAGCCTTGCCCATCTGCTGTCCTGCGAGCACGGCAAGGTGATCGCCGACGCCAAGGGCGACCTGCAGCGCGGGCTGGAGGTGATCGAGTTCGCCTGCGGCATCCCCCATGTGCTGAAGGGCGAGTACACTCAGGGCGCCGGACCCGGCATCGACGTCTATTCGATGCGCCAGCCGCTGGGCGTGGTCGCCGGGATCACGCCGTTCAACTTCCCGGCCATGATCCCGATGTGGATGTTCGGCATCGCCATCGCCTGCGGCAACGCCTTCATCCTCAAGCCCAGCGAGCGCGACCCGAGCGCGCCGTTGCGGCTGGCCGAGCTGATGCTGGAGGCCGGTCTGCCCGAGGGCATTCTCCAGGTCGTGAACGGCGACAAGGAAATCGTCGATGCCATCCTCGACCATCCCGAGATCAAGGCGGTGAGCTTCGTCGGCTCCTCCGATATCGCCCACTACGTCTATCGCCGCGGTGCCGAGGCCGGCAAGCGCGTGCAGGCGATGGGCGGCGCGAAGAACCACGGCATCGTCCTGCCCGATGCCGACCTCGACCAGGTGGTGGCCGATCTTGCCGGCGCCGCCTTCGGCTCGGCTGGCGAGCGCTGCATGGCGCTGCCGGTGGTGGTGCCGGTGGGTGACAGGACCGCCGATGCGCTGCGCGAAAAGCTGATCCCGGCGATCGAGGCGCTGCGCGTCGGGGTGTCCACCGATGCCGACGCGCATTACGGCCCGGTGGTGACGGCCGCGCACCGGGCCAAAATCGAAAGCTACATCCAGATGGGCGCCGACGAAGGGGCCGAGCTGGTGGTGGACGGGCGCGGCTTCAGCCTGCAGGGGCACGAAGACGGCTTCTTCATCGGGCCGACGCTGTTCGATAGCGTGACGTCGGCGATGCGCAGCTATCGCGAGGAGATTTTCGGCCCCGTTCTG
>NZ_JACIYP010000193.1 GCF_014359905.1 Hoeflea sp.
GCCGGAGACCAGGATCGCCAGCGCAAGCGCCGGAATGACGTTCATGCTCAGCAGCTTGAACGACCACACCGCCGCATAGGAGCCGACACCGAGGAAAGCGGCATGCCCGAACGAAAGATAACCGGTCATGCCGAACAGGATGTTGAAGCCGATTGCGAAGATGCCGTAGATCGCGAATTTCTGCATCAGGTCCGGATAGGCCGCGCCAAAGGGCGCCAGCCAGATCGGCATGGCCAGCACCGCCGCGGCGAACACCACGAGGTAGATGAAATCGTTCCGCAAGGCGTTCATGTCAGTTCTCCATTACGCCCTTGCGCCCCATCAGGCCGCGCGGCATCACCAGCAGCACGACAACGGCGACGAGGTATATGATGACCTGGTCGATGCCAGGCAGGATGTTGTTGACCTCGTTCATTGACGCGAAGGATTGCAGGATTCCGAGCAGGAAGCCGGCAAGTACCGCGCCGCTCACCGAGCCCATGCCGCCAACAACGACCACCACGAAGGACAGGACCAGGAAATCCATGCCGATATGGTAGTTGGGCGAGACGATCGGCGTGTACATGACCCCGGCGATCCCCGCGACCACGGCGGCAATGCCGAACACGACCGTGAAGCGCTTCTGGATGTCGATGCCAAGGAACCCGACGGTCTGCCGGTCTTCCATGCCCGCGCGCACCACCATGCCATAGGTCGTATAGCGCAGGAACGCGATCACCATCCCCATGACGGTCAGCGCGAAGCCCAGATACACCAATCGCCACCAGGGGTAGAAGATGCCGCTGAAACCCATCCATCCGCCGACATCGACACTGCCGGCCAGGGCGGCTGGAGCGCTTGTCGGTATGGGGTTGGCGCCGAAATTCGCCTTCACGATCTCCTGCAGGACGATCGCCAGTCCGAAAGTGACCAGGATCTGATCCGCATGGGCGCGCTTGTAGAAATGCCGGATCAGCCCGCGCTCCATGGCGATGCCCACGACGAGCATGACCGGAATGGCAAAGAGAACGGACAGCGGTACCGACCACTGCACCAGGACAGCGCCGAAATCACCAAGCCATGCCTGGACGAGCGGCGTACGCACCTCCATCGGCGACCCCCACGGGGTCAGCCGGTCGGGGTCTATGGTCACGGTTTCGAATTGGAGCAGGCGGCTGAAGACGACAGCGCAGAAGGCGCCAATCATGAACAGGGCGCCATGCGCGAAATTGACAATGCCAAGCGTGCCGAAGACGAGTGTCAGGCCGAGCGCAATCAAGGCGTAGGCCGCGCCCTTGTCGAGGCCGTTGAGCAGCTGGAGTATAAGTTGGTCCATGAATCCCATACGCTCCGGTAGAGAAACGATGCGGCAAACGAAGAGGCGGCCGGCCTGCGACAGCCGGCCGCCAGCTTCTCAGTCGATCAGCACTTGGTGCCGACCGGCCCCAGTTCTCCGCCGAAGATCGATGGGTCATAGGTAACAGTCTTGGTCGGAACCTCCTTCACGACCTCCAGCAGGTCATACTTGTCCTTCGGCTGCTCCTTGCCCTGCACAACGAGGACCGGCTTGAAGCACTGATGATCGGACCCGCGGTAGTATGTCGGTCCATTGCCCAGGCCATCGAACTCAAAATCCTCCAGCGCCTTGACGACGCCCTCCGGATTGAAAGTCCCGGCGCGCTCGCAGGCATCGGCATAGAGCAGGGCCTGCACATAGCCGGTCTGCGCGGCCTGCGAGGGCGGGCTGCCATAGGCCGCACCGAAGGATTTCGTGAACGCCTTGGTGCCTTCGTTCTGCAGCTTCCAGTCCCAGTTGGCGGTGCCATAGATGCCCTTGATGGCATCGCCCGCACCCTGCGCCATCAGCTCGGAGAACAGCGGCACGACGATCTCGAAATTCTTGCCGTTGACCTGCTTGTCGCGCAGGCCGAACTGAACCGCCTGGCGCAGCGAGTTCACCATGTCGTTGCCGTAGTGATTCAGGATAAGCACATCGGCGCCGGAGTTCAGGACCGGCGTGATGTATTGCGAGAAGTCGGCAGCGCCGACCGGGGTGCGCACCGTCTGCACGGTCTCCCACCCAAGCGCCTCGGTTGCGTTCTTGATCGATTCTTCCTGGGTCCAGCCCCAGGTGTAGTCGGCTGTGAGGTGATAGGCACGGCGATCCTTGCCATAGGCCTCACCGAGAACCGGCGCGATGGCGACACCCGACATATAGGCGTTGAAGAAATGCCGGAAGCCGTTCTTCTTCTTGTCCTTGCCGGTGGTGTCGTTGGAATGCGTCAGACCCGACATGAAAATGATTCCCATGTCCTGGCACAGCGACTGCACGGCAACGGCAACGCCAGACGAGGAGCCGCCCGAGATCATGATCGCGCCGTCGCGCTCGATCATGCGCGTCGCCGAGGCACGCGCCGCGTCGCTCTTGGTCTGCGTGTCGCCGGTGACGTACTCCACCTTCTTACCCAGGACGCCGTTGCCCTTCAGCGCGGTTCCCTTGAAGGTGTTGAGCATGCCGCCATCGCCCTCGCCGTTAATATGCTGCACAGCGAGCTGGTACGCCTTGAGCTGGTCCTTGCCTTCCTCGGCATAGGGGCCCGTTTGCGGACAGTTGAAGCCGAACACGACCTTTGAACCGGTCGGGCTGTTGCAGAAGCTCTGAGCGCGCGCGGCACCCGAGAGAATCATAGGCATGGCAAGGCCGGCACCGACAATGCCGCTGCTTTGCAGAAATAGGCGTCGGTTAATCTTCGCGATCGTCATTGTTTTTCCTCCCTGTTGGCGTCCCGGCTTGCTGCCGGCTGTTCCAAGGGCGCGATGACCCTGCGTCATCATTACGCGGACTTGTCATCGTTTCAATAAGTAATTGTTAAATCACGATATTTTTGTAAAGACTTTCATTGACACTCAAGCAACATTGTCATTAATTTACAAACAGGAGGAGCGATGGCGACGAAGCTGATTGGGCTCAAGATCAGGAATCTGCGCATGCAGGCGGGGCTCGCCCAGGGCACGCTGGCGCAGCGCACCGGCATATCGCCGTCCTACCTCAATCTGATTGAGCGCAACCGCCGCCCTGCACCAACGGCATTGCTCGACCGGATCGCCGCCGAACTGGCCGTTGATCGCGCTCAACTCGACGGCGAGGCCGAGCGCCGCCTGGCGGATGAGGTGCGCGAGGTTTCAGCGGAGCTGGCAGCGAGCGAAAAGCTTCCAGAGCTCGCGCCAGCCGAGCAGTTCGTCGGCCATCATCCGGGTTGGGCGGCTCTCCTCCTGCGGGTTTATCGCTCCTACCAGGACCGTGACGCGGCCGTTCTGGCACTCGCCGACCGGCTTGAGCACGACCCGTTCCTGCGCGACAGCGTGCACCAGATGCTGACCCAGGTGACGTCGATTCGCTCGGCGGCGGAGATCGTCCATGCCGACGACACGCTCGACGCGGCCGACAGCCGCCGCTTCCTGAAGATTGTTGCTGACGACAGCGCCCGCCTTTCCCAAACGGCGCGGGCACTGGCCGGGTTCTTCGACAGCGCGCAAACCCGCGTGCGCGCCGCCACCCCGACCGAGAAGGTCGATGCGCTGATCGTGGAGTCGCAGAATTATTTCCCCGAACTGGAGGATTATGCCGACGCTACGCGCGCCGCCGGCGACGCCGGGCGGGTGCTTTATTCCCCGCCTGTGTTCGATGCGGCGGGCGATCCGGCGGGCGACCCGACGGGCAGCGAGGATCCGCCATCGCCATTCGAGCGGCTGCGCGCGCAGGTGCGCCAGGGCGCGGCGGACGAGGTTGCCGCGATCCTCGCGCGCCATGAGGGGTTCGAACAGGATGACGCGGCGTGCCGGCTGGCCACGGAGGCGCTGTACGCCTATGCCGCCGCGGCGATGCTGATGCCGTACGAACCGTTCCTCGCCGCCGCGGAACGGCATCGCTATGATCCTGACAGGCTGGCCAGAATATTCGGTGTCTCCTACGAGCAGGCCGCGCACCGGCTGACGACCCTGCGCCGCCCTGGCCGGGAGGGCGTACGCTTCGCCTTCATGCGGGCTGACCCGTCAGGCTATATCAGCAAGCGCCTGCCGCTGCCTCGCCTGCCGCTGCCCCGCTACGGCAGCGCCTGCCCGCTCTGGGTGATCTACGGCGCCTTCCAGACGCCCGGCATGACCGCGCGCGCCTATGGCGCCCTGACATCAGGCGATGATTTCCTGTTCTTCGCCCGCGCCATCGAGAAGCAGCCGGCAACCGCCGGGGGCACGCGGCATCTGATGTCGATCATGCTGGCCTGCACCGCGGATGACGCCTCCCGCGTAGCCGCCGGCGATGGCATCGAGAGGCGGGCCGGAACGGTGCCGGTTGGCACGACATGCCGGTTGTGCGTCCGCGAGGCGTGCAGACAGCGGCAGGAGCCGCCGCTGGTCGTCTGAGGCCGCCCCGGCAAGAAGGCCGTATCCGGCCAGGAAATCCAGCCGGACCAAAAGGCTTGTTTGGCTGCGGCCCAAGCTCGATTATGGTGCTAGTGGCCCCAAGTGAATCAATATAGCCGTCAATAAGGCTGTGGGAGCGGGCCGCAGGGAAGGAAAAAACATTGGGGAGAACCAGAATACTCATCGTCGAGGATGAGCCGAACATTATAGAATCGTTGAGCTATATTCTCAGACGAGCGGATTTCGATGTCGCCATCGCCGCCAATGGACTGGAGGCGCTGGAACGGCTGCGCGGCACGAAGTTCTCGGCCATCATCCTTGATGTCATGATGCCGGGGATGAGCGGCTTCGACGTGCTGCGGCAGGTGCGCGCCGACCGGAACCTGTCCGGCCTGCCGGTCATTGTCCTGACGGCAAAAGGGCAGAGCCGAGACCGCCAGACCGCCAGCGAGGCCGGGGCGACCGAATTCATCACCAAGCCGTTCTCGAACGCCGATATCATCGCATGCCTTCGACAGGTCACCGGCACAGGCTGAGGCGCATGGAGCACTGGGAAAGCAGGACCCGGAATGTGCGGGACGCCGCAGCTATCCTGCCGGTGGCAGCCATTATTCTGCTCCTGCCGCCGGTAATCCTCATCTTCTCCGCCCCCGTCCTGATTGCCGGCATCCCGCTGATCGTCCTCTATGTTTACGGCGTGTGGGCCTGCCTGATCCTGGTCGCATTGCTGGTGGCCCTGCGGGTCGAGGACGCCGACGGGGACGGCAAGAACAAGCCGGACGGGGCGTGAATGCTGCACCCCGATCTCGTCATCGCGATCTGCCTCGCCTATGTTACCATTCTGTTTGCGGTGGCTTTCGCCGGCGACCGGCGCGCCCGGCGCGACTCCGGCGGCTGGCTTTCGTCGCCGCTGGTCTATACCCTGTCGATTTCCATCTACTGCTCGTCCTGGACGTTCTTTGGCGCCGTCGGCTCTGCTGCACGGAACGGGCTGGAATTCATCACCATCTACCTCGGTCCGACCATCGTTTTTGTCGGATGGTGGATATTCCTGCGCAAGCTGGTCACGGTCGGCCGCGTCCATAATACGACGTCGATTGCCGACTTCATTTCCGCGCGCTTCGGCAAGAACCCGATGCTTGGCGCGGTGGTGACGCTGATCGCGGTCATCGCAACAGCACCCTACATTTCGCTGCAGCTCAAGGCCCTGACCGACAGCTTCCAGGTGCTGACATATCCGCGCGGGGCGATAACCGCGGCAAGTTCGACGATCGAGCCCGACTATGCGCTTGCCTTCTGGATTGCGGCTGGCATGTGCGTCTTCTCGATCATGTTCGGCGTGCGCAACATCGATGTGAACGAACGGCATCACGGCGTCGTCGCCGCCATCGCCGTGGAAGCGGTCGTGAAGCTGGTCGCGCTCCTGGCCGTGGGCCTATGGGTGGTCGGCCTGTCTGACTGGGACCCGGCCCTGGTCTTCGCCGGCGCGCCGGCAAGCATCATTGATCCGGCTGAAACCTTCGGTCCACGCTGGCTGACACTGCTGTTTCTCGCGGCGGCGGCCGTCATCTGCCTTCCGCGCCAATTCCAGGTGACGGTGGTGGAGAATTCCAACAACCGCCAGATCCAGACCGCGTCCTGGTTGTTTCCGCTCTATTTGCTGCTGCTGTGCCTTTTCGTGATTCCGATCGCCATCGCCGGAATGGAACGGCTTCCCGCCGGCTCCAACCCCGATCTCTTCGTGCTGACCCTGCCCATGCAGGAAAATTACAATACGCTGACTTTGCTTGCCTTTCTGGGTGGCTTCTCCTCCGCGACCTCGATGGTCATCGTTTCCTCGATCGCGCTATCGACCATGATCTCGAACCACATCGTCATGCCGCTGGCGCTGCGCCTTTCGCTGCTGCCCCAAGCCGGCGCCGAGGCGATGCGCCATTTCATCCTGACCGCGCGGAGAGGTGCCGTCATCTTCGTCGTGTTGCTCGGCCTGATCTACTTACGGGTGAGCAATTCCGACGCGCTGGCGGCCATCGGTCTTATCTCGTTCTGTGGCGTGGCGCAGTTCCTCCCCAGCCTCGTCGGCGGGCTCTATTGGAGCCGGGCAACGGCAGCCGGCGCACTGGTGGGGCTGGTGTGCGGGCTCGTCCTGTGGGGGTACACGCTTGTGCTCCCGAGCTTCGGCGGAACCGCCCTGATGTCGGCTTCGACCATCACCGACGGCCCCTTTGGAATCCTGTGGCTGCGGCCGCACGCCCTGTTCGGGCTCATCGGCTACGATCCGCTCGTCCATGCGGTCTTCTGGAGCATGGCCGCGAATGTCTCGATGTTCGTGCTGGTATCGCTGATGAGCGAGCCGACACCGCTCGCACGCTTCCAGTCGATGCTCTTCGTCGATGTCTTCCGCCGCCAGACCGAGACCGAGCAGCGCATCATCCGCCGCACAGCACGGGTCGCCGACCTGCGCCAGATCGCCGAGCGGATCCTCGGCCCCACCGAGGCAATCGCAATGTTCGCGGATCGCGACGTCCACCGTTCGGTCCTTGCCGGCGATGAGACGATCTCCCGTGTCGAGCAACGACTGGCGGCGAATGTTGGCGCAGCATCGGCCCGCTCGCTGATCTCACGGGTGGTCAGCGACGAGACTATCAGCGTGCAGGAGTTGAAACGCCTCGCCGGCGAGGCCGAGCAGATCCGCGCCTATTCCGAGGAACTTGAGCGCAAGTCGCGCCAGATCGAGGCCACAGCGGCGGCCCTTGCCGCCGCCAACCAGCGCCTGCGCGAGGTGGATGCGCAGAAGGACGAATTCCTCAGCCAGATCAGCCATGAAGTGCGCACCCCGATGACCTCGATCCGGTCGTTCAGCGATATCCTGCTCGCGGAACCGACC
>NZ_JACIYP010000194.1 GCF_014359905.1 Hoeflea sp.
AGAATTCTCCTGTATCTGGCCGAGCATCAACTTTGGCTGGCCGCGACTTCCGCTGCCACCAGTCGCCGCAGTTCGGCCTCACCGAACGGGTCTAATGGCTTGGCGTTGACGAAGAACGTGGGCGTTTGTCGCACGCCTACCGCTTCGACATCAGCACGGTCCTGGTTGAGCACTGCGACGACACCGGGGGCCAGCATCTGTGTCCGGGCAGCTTCGACATCCAGACCACCGCTTGCGGCAATCTCAAGGATCAAACCCGGTGCCGGAGTGCCATGGGAGGCCCATCGTGGCTGCTCGCGCAGGACCACTTCCAGCACGGGTTCGAACACATCCTGCATTCGCGCAGCTTCGAGAACACGGATCGCTTCCACCGAAGCGTCCCCGTGAAAGGCAGTGTATCGAATTACGACACGGACCGCATCACCGTGCTCAGCCATGATATCCTTGACCACGGGATAGAATGCGCGGCACGCCTCGCAAGCTGGATCGAAAAACTCGACGATCGTGACAGGTGCCGTTTCGGGGCCGAGGATCGGGGAATAGGGCCGGATCAGCACATCGTTCACTTCAGGCGCGACAGGGACTGCCTCTGCAATGGGTTGGGGGCGGGTGGCATACCAGGCCGCGCCGCCAAAACCTGCGGCACCGAGGGCGAGAACGGACAGGATGAGGCCGCGTCGTTTCATTCTTTTGTTTCCTTAAGTGAGAGAGCCGACAGCAGACTGATCATCGCGAAGGCGACGAGCGCCATCAAAGGGATTGGAATGCCGAAGACCAACTGGTTGTCGTCGGTACAGGAGGGGCCGGTCGCCGTGCAGGGCTGGATACGCTCAGGGATCAGACCGACATAGAGGCCGAGGTGCCAAAGTGCTATGGCGGCGCCACCGATTGCCAGCGCGACCCCGTAGCGACCCACCCGCCGGTCCTGCCACCACAGTCCGAGCCCAAGGATGATAGCCAGGGGGAACATGAAGGCGCGCTGGAACCAACAAAGGACGCAAGGCGTTTGACCAAGCACCTCGCCAATAAAGAGCACGGCAAGCGATGAGATAAGCGCAATGATCCAAGCAAGAACAAGGGCCGTTTCTCCGGAAAGTCGGGTCATGGAGATCAGATCCTCTCTCTTAAATCAGCAAGGATCTCTTCGGCGGGCGTGCCGTAGGGCCAAGAATCGACGAAGCCCGCCTGCTGATCAAAAAGGAACAGGTGCGATGTGTGCCCCATTGTATAGCCATCCGGCGCGCTGGCCTCGTCGATCCGTTCGAAGTAGATCGGGAAGGTTTCAGCGGTCTCTGCGATCTGATCGGATGTTCCGGTCAGACCGATGATGCCTGCGTCAAAGCGCGGCACAAAGTCGGCAAGAGCCATTGGCGTATCGCGTTCGGGATCAATCGAGATGAAGATCGGCTGCACTTTTGCGGCATCCTCGCCAAGGCCATCCATGACCGCCGCCACCTCTGCAAGCGTCGTTGGGCAGACATCGGGACAATTGGCGAACCCAAAGAACACAAGCATCCAGCGACCCGCAAAGTCTTCTTCGGTGCGGATCATGCCCGTATGATCCGTTAGTTCGAACTGAGCAAAGAAAGGTGGTTCATTCTCGGCTTGGGCAAGGTCGGCGCGGTAGTCCGCCCACAGTAACAGCCAGATGAAAACGAGCGCCGCGACGCCCGCCAAAACCCATAGTACTTTTTGAAGACCTGAAAGCTTCACGCCGCTCCGCCCGAATTTGATTCTATATTTTCAGCGCGTTTACACCCTCTAGCTACTGTAGGTTCAAGACTTATTCTGGATGGAAGAGCGATGTTCACTGACCTGTGAGATGCCAAGCGGAACTTGTGCAAAAAAACGCTTAAAGCTACACGGGCTGTAGATAGTTTGGAGAGGTGATATGCTCACAATCGGCACTTTGGCAAAAAGGACCGGGACGAAGGTGCAGACGATCCGCTATTACGAGCAGATCGGACTCTTGCCCGAGCCCGGGCGATCGGCTGGCGGTCAGCGGCGCTATGGAGATAGTGAGCTTGACCGCTTGTCTTTCGTCCGGCATGCGCGGCAACTCGGGTTCTCGCTGGACGCAATCCGTGAGCTTCTTGATCTGAGCGATCATCCAGACAAGTCGTGCGCGGAGGCCGATGCCATCGCTCGCCGACAACTCAAGCAGGTTGAGCAACGCATGGCCCGACTTGAAGCCCTTCGGACAGAATTGCAGAGGATGGTGCATGAATGCAGCGGCGGGCACACGGCCGATTGCCGTGTGCTGGAGGTGTTGCGCGACCATTCCGAGTGCCTGACGGACCACGACGAGATCGGCGCCTGAGATGACCGCAGTGCTCGTCTATCCGCTCGCGGCCTTGGCTGAGATCGCCGGATGCTTTGCCATCTGGGCATGGTGGCGTCTTGGCGCGTCCCCACTTTGGCTTGTCCCCGGTGTGGCGGCGCTGGTGGCGTTCGGCTGGCTTCTGGCTCAGGTCGACACTGTGGCTGCGGGACGCGCCTTTGCCGCCTATGGTGGGATCTATATTGCCGCGTCCATTTTCTGGATGTGGCTTGCCGAAGGGCATCGGCCGGACAGGTGGGATCTGCTTGGCACCACTGTATGCTTGTTGGGTGCCGCTATCATCCTCGCGGCACCACGCGGAGCGTAAAAAACGGCATTGCTCCTACAGTTGCTTTAGCTTTTACAACGGTGCGCGTTTCACAGGCTAAAGCAAGGCAGGAATTGAATGTTCGAAATCTCAGGTGTTGGAATCGTCGCGGCTTTTCTGGGTGGCGCTATATCCTTTCTGTCGCCTTGCGTCTTGCCTCTTGCACCTGGCTACGTCTCTTACATCGCGGGACAGCCCGCCGCGAAATCCGGGGCGGCGCGTAGCATTGCCGAACGGGTGCGCAGCGTTGTCCTGAGTTTGTGGTTCGTGCTCGGGTTTTCGACAGTCTTCGTGGCGCTCGGGGCCGGGGCAAGTCTTTTGGGCGGGATGCTCTTGCGCTGGAAATACGAACTCGGGCTTGCGGGTGGCTTCTTGATCGTCTTGTTCGGACTTGTCATGATGGGCGCGATCAAGATCCCCGCAATGATGCGTGACACGAGGCCCGACGTAAAAGTTGACGGCGGCAGCGCCGTTGGAGCCTACCTTTTGGGTCTTGCCTTTGCCTTTGGCTGGACGCCCTGCATAGGCCCTGTGCTTGGGTCGATCCTGGCAGTAAGCGCGACATCTGGAGCGGACGGGATGGCCTTGCTGGCAATCTACTCCGCAGGGCTTGGACTGCCGTTTCTAATCATAGCGCTCTTCACCAACGAGATTGCAGGCAGGCTAAAGCGGATCGGTGCGGCTGGTCGATGGCTCTATCGTATATCGGGCGGACTGATGGTGCTGATGGGTATCGGCGTGATGACAGGTCAGATCAGCCGCCTTGCCTTCTGGCTGCTCGAAACCTTCCCGGCCCTTGGCACTATCGGATAGAGCTATGATCGAAAGTGACATTTGAGAAAAGGCTTGTCTCTCTAGTCACTGTAGAGATTAAGACTCCTCGTGAACGATTCGAGGAGAGACCCTGTGGCACCCACCGATTCCTATTTAACCGCAACAAGACTGCTGGATTTTGACTCGCCCTCAATCTCGAACCTGGTACGAGATCGTGGCTGGCATGACCTTGCCCGTGTCGACCGGATTGGCGCGGTTTATGACTTTGTCCGGAACGAGATTGCGTTCGGCTACAACCGCGTCGACGACATTCCCGCCTCTGCGGTGCTGACCGACGGCTACGGGCAGTGCAACACGAAAGGGACGCTTCTCATGGCACTGCTGCGCAGCGTAGGCATCCGCTGCCGACTGCACGGCTTCACCATCCACAAGGCCCTGCAGCGTGGCGTGGTGCCCGAATTGGTCTACCCCCTCGCACCGTCCGAAATTCTGCACTCGTGGGTCGAAGTCGAAACAGAAGAGGGCTGGATCAATCTCGAAGGCTTCATTCTGGACGCCCCCTTCCTGCAGTCGCTTCAGAAGGAATTCAGCGAAACAGAAAGCCTTTGCGGCTACGGCGCTGGAACGGATTGCCTGAGTGCGCCACCAGTCAGTTGGAGCGGCGGCAGCACTTATATTCAGAAAACCGGTATCGTTCGTGATTTTGGAACCTTTGATACGCCCGACGACTTTTACGTGAAATATAGTCAGAACTTCGGATTTGCGCGTGACTTTCTCTATCGCCACGTCATCCGTCACTGGATGAATGCCCGGGTTGGCCGCATCCGTCGTGGAATGTTGCCAAAGGTCCCTGGTCTCAGTCGACCGAACCACAGCCATGAGGAGAACAACCGTGCCGCATGATCATGGCCATACCCACATTGATCCTGAATCAGGTGATCGTAGGGTCTCCATCGCAATCTGGGCCAACGGGCTTCTGACCGTCGCGCAGATCGTTGGCGGCATCCTTTCCGGCAGCCTGGCGCTGATCGCAGATGCCCTACACAATTTTTCGGACATGGCGTCACTGATGATCGTGTTCGTTGCGCGCAAAATCGCCAGACGACCCGCCGATGAACGCATGACATTCGGCTATGGTCGGATTGAAATCGTCGCGGCACTCATCAACTACACGACCCTGATCCTGATCGGTTTCTACCTGATCTATGAGGGTGGCATGCGGATGATCGACCCGCCCGAGGTCGCTGGTTGGACGGTGGTGATCCTGGGCGGTGTGGCACTCGTCGTCGACACGTTGACGGCGCTGCTCACCTATTCGATGCAGAAAGGCAGTGTGAACATCCGTGCGCTTTTCCTGCACAACCTGTCGGACGCTTTGGCCTCTGTGGCAGTCATCATTGGAGGGTCCCTGATTATCCTCTACGACATGAGATGGGTTGATCCAGCAATTACCATCGGCATTGCCCTTTACATCCTCTATCTGGCTTTCACTGAGATTGGCGGTCCGATCAGAACCCTGATGCTCGGCAGCCCACCCGACATCGACAATGCAGCCGTCGTTGAGGCGCTGCGGAGCGTCGATGGTGTAGCGGACGTTCACCACGTGCATCTGTGGCAAATGGAGGAGGACAAGGCGGCGCTGGACTGCCACGTGGTGCTGACAGCGGGCGGCTGGGGTAAAATCGAAAAGATCAAGGCAGCGATCAAGGACCGGCTGAAAGATGACTTCAACATCGCCCATTCCAGCCTGGAGTTCGAACACGAAGACCGCGCACACGAAAACGCCGACCTCTACGGTCACGGCAAGCCTGAAGAGGAGGAGAACCGTTTTCACTGAGCTTGTGAGAGGTCATGAAGGTGTGATCGACGTCGATTGCGAGTGCAAGCTAAGCGACAGCGACCTGAAACGGGTGCACGGCCTGCTTCAAGCCAGCCTGGCCTGGTCCTCGAACTCACGAGGTTCGAAGCCTTCAAGGTTCCGTCTGCTTCTGAGCCGTTGCAGAACTGCTGAGAGCCCGAATGCGTCCTATTCGCCAAACAGATTTAGGTAGAACCGATTTAAGGGCAATTCGAGACTCATTTGACGATCGAGATGGCTCGGACGCTTTGACATGCCGTGGGATTGGCGCAGCGCGCAACGTGGCGGATGACGACGGGCGGCTCGGTCACCTCGCGATCTTGCTGACAACCGCAACCATCATACGCATCATCAATGTTGCAATAGTATATTTTCGTATGTATGCTGGGTGAAGATTGTCAAGGGTCCTTGCCATGCGTTTCGAATTCAAAAACCTCCCTCTGGCGGCCTTTTTAGCTCTCGCCTTGACCGGCCCAACAGTTCCGACGCAAGCCCGCGCCCAAACCTATCAGATCGATTGCGCCATCCTGCTGTGTTTGTCCGGTGGGTGGCCGGCTTCCGTGCCCTGCGCCCGCGCACGGGCCGAGTTCATCCGGCGCATAACTCCATGGCCGGTGGAGCCGCCGCTTCAGATTTGGCGCTGCCCCATGGGTGCGTCTTACGATGGGCCTGCCAGGTCGCGCCCCACGGACCGGATCTTCGATGCCCTATATGGTGGTGCAGGAACCCCATCAAACTCTTCAGCCCCGCTCTTTGATCAGGCCGCCACAGCAGGCGGCATGCTTGAGTTCAAAGGCTCAAACGTGGCCTGGGACAGCCTCGTAAGGGCTGATTATGCTCTCCAGCTCGTACAAGACCGCGCCGACATCGATATCAGCGGGCCGGAATTCAACTTCGTGCGTTCCATCCGCGTCTTTGACGTTCGTTATGCCCGCCAGCACGAATCCGGGCGAGATGGCGACTGCAACCGCAGCGCCGTCGTTGTCCTCGGCACCTACGGGATCCAGGGCGATTTTTCCTGGAGGGCGTCGTCACCCGCAGCGCTTCCTGCTGCGCATGCCGGTCTCGAGCGGTGGGGCGAGCACTGCCCGAGCATTTATCACAGATCCGTCTTCGTGGAGTGGCGTGACTATAGCGGGAATTACGGCTTCGAGCAGGTCAATTACTGACTGTTGAGGCGCAGCGACGTCGCGCAGAGCCTGTATGAAATCAAACCTGCAACGCAGGCAAACGCACCCATTCAAGGGCCATAAAGGCCAGATTCTTCCATGTCAGTCGTCGCGACAAGTCAGCTGCGTAAGTGACGCAAAGTCGATTTCAGCTTTATCCGCATCGCAGATATCCGGGTAAATCTTTGAGACACGCTGTGGGCCATGGATGTCCCACCGGATTGCCAGAGCACCTGTGTTCCAGCGATATACCCAGCCGACAATGGTTTCTTCATCGGCTGCAATCAAATTGGCGATCGCGACGCCTTCGACCTCATTTTCGTTCACTGTTTACTGACTTCCTGCAATTTGGCGTTGCGGATAGCAGCTCAGATCCAAAGCGTTTGCTGCAACCGTATGCCGGGCCTCGTTAAAATCGGTTACTGTTCGTCCTCGCGGTAACGAATTCACACCGGGAGAAGTCAGCTCCCGTGTTCTCGATTGATGAAATTGCTCAAATCCGGTGGTCGGGCTCCGTGGCGGCTTCGACGATCGCCAAAACCTCGAAGGGGTCAAAGCCGATGGCGCGCGCAAGGACGACCAGCTCGACGACGTCGACCCGGCGCTGGCCGCTTTCAATGCGCGCCACGAGGGATTGATGGCACTTGAGCTTGATCGCCAAGTCCTCCTGACCGAGTCCCGCCTTGATGCGGGCGTCGACCAATGCTTGGCAGAGTGCCACCTGTCCTGTGCTTCTGATTGTCTTTGCCACGCGTCACATACCTTTTGTGACGTCGCTAGCGGATGAAATCTGTTATCTAAAAAGTGGATAATTGAGAGTGTTATCGGCGTCTGGTTTC
>NZ_JACIYP010000195.1 GCF_014359905.1 Hoeflea sp.
ATCTCCTGGCACAATCCGGGCACGCAGGACCGCGACCTCGACATGGAGGCCTATCGCCGGCTTGGCGCGATGGCGGCGCTCGAGGCGGTGACGGCGATCACCGGCGCGCGGTCGGTCCATGCGGTCGGCTATTGCCTGGGCGGCACGCTGCTGGCGATCGCGGCGGCTGCGATGGCGCGCGACGGCGACGGGCGGCTGGTGAGCGTCACGCTGCTCGCCGCGCAGACCGAGTTCAGCGATCCGGGCGAGCTGGGCCTGTTCATTGACGAGGCGCAGCTCAACCTGATCGAGAGCATGATGTGGAGCCGCGGCTATCTCGACAGCAGGCAGATGGGCGGCGCCTTCCAGCTCCTGAGGTCGAACGATCTGGTCTGGTCGCGCATCCTCAGCGACTATCTGATGGGCGAGCGCGAGCCGATGACCGACCTGATGGCATGGAACGCGGATGGCACGCGGATGCCCTATGCCATGCACAGCCAATATCTGCGGCGGCTGTTCCTCGGCGACGAACTGGCGGAGGGCAAGTACAAGGTCGATGGCAAGCCGGTCACGCTGGCCGCGATCCGCGCACCGTTCTTCGTGGTCGGCACCGAGCGCGATCACGTCGCTCCGTGGCATTCGGTCCACAAGATCCATGGTCTGACCGGCGCCGAGATCACCTTCGTGCTGACCAGCGGCGGACACAATGCGGGCATCGTGTCGGAGCCCGGCCACAAGGGCCGGCGCTACCGGGTGCTGACGCGCGAGGCCGACGCGCCATCCCATGATCCGCAGGAGTGGCAGCTCCACGCCGCGCAGAAGCCGGGATCATGGTGGATCGAATGGGGCGAATGGCTCGGTGCGCGCTCGGGCGAACCGGTCGCTCCGCCGCCCATTGGCAATTCGGGCCGGGGCTATCCGTCGATTGGCGACGCGCCCGGCCTTTATGTGCTGGAGCGCTGAGCGATGGACGACATGGCGATGATCGAGAATCGCACCTTCGATGAGATCGCGGTCGGCGACACGGCAAGCACGACCCGCACGCTGACCGAGCAGGACATCAAGCTCTTCGCGCTGGTGTCAGGGGACGTCAATCCCGCCCACCTCGATGCGGACTACGCCGCCACCGACATGTTCCACCGCATCATCGCGCACGGCATGTGGGGCGGCGGCCTGATCTCCGCAGTGCTGGGAACCGAGCTGCCCGGACCGGGCGCGATCTATCTGAGCCAGTCGCTGCGCTTCACGCGTCCGGTGGGGCTTGGCGACACGATCACCGCCACGGTCACGGTGGTGGAAAAGCGAGCCGATCACGGAGTGGTCGTGTTCGACTGCGTTTGCATCAACCAGCACGGCGAGGAGGTCATCACCGGGCGGGCCGAGGTCAAGGCGCCGATGGAAAAGGTGCGCCGGCGCCGCATGCCGCTCCCCGATGTGCAGCTTCGCGATCACGACGGCTACCGCTGGCTGATGGAGAAGACGGGCGCCGGCGAAGCGATTACGACGGCCGTGGCCCACCCTTGCAGCGCAGCGGCGATCACTGCGCTGGTGGACGCGGCCGACGCCCGGCTGATCGATCCGATCCTGGTCGGACCCGAGGCGAAGATCCGCCATGCCGCGCAGGAAGCGGGCAAGGACATCGCGCCCTTCCGGCTTGTGAATGCGGCGCACAGCCATGATGCCGCAGCAAGGGCCGTCGCGTTGATCCGCTCGGGCGAGGCCATGATCCTGATGAAAGGCTCGCTTCACACCGATGAGTTGATGGGCGCGGTGGTGTCCTCGGCCACCGGCCTGCGCACCGAGCGGCGGATCAGCCACGCCTATGTGATGGACGTGCCCGGCCATCCGACGCCGCTGATCATCACCGACGCGGCGATCAACATCCTGCCCTCGCTTGAGGAAAAGGCCGACATCATCCGCAATGCGATCGATCTCGCCCACGTCATCGGCATCGAGGCACCCAAGGTCGCGATCCTGTCGGCCGTCGAGACCGTCAATCCGCAGATGCAGTCGACGCTCGATGCGGCCGCCTTGTGCAAGATGGCCGATCGTGGCCAGATCACCGGCGGCATCCTCGACGGGCCGCTCGCCTTCGACAACGCGATCAGCACGGCGGCCGCACGGGAAAAGGGGATAGTCTCGCCGGTCGCCGGCACGGCCGAGATCCTGGTCGTGCCCAACCTCGAAGCCGGCAACATGCTCGCCAAGCAGCTGACCTTCCTGAGCGGCGCGGACGCGGCCGGGGTGGTGCTTGGTGCGCGCGTGCCGATCGTCCTCACCAGCCGCGCCGACAGCCTGCGCACGCGCCTCGCCTCCTGCGGGGTGGCGGTGCTGATGGCGCGCGCGGCGACCAAAGCGGCGCCGGGCATGCCGGAGCGGGCCTTGTCATGAAGGCGCTCGTCAGCCTCAACTCCGGCTCGTCCAGCATCAAGTTCGCGTTGTACACGTTGGGCGCTGCGCGCCAGCCGCAGCTCGCCGCGCGCGGCAAGGTCGAGGGGATCGGCATCGCTCCCCGCCTCACCGCGCGGACGGCCGAGGGTGAGGTGATTCTCGATCGCGCCTGGCCCGGTGAAGAGGGGCTGACCCATGCGCAGCTGCTGGAGCATCTGTTCGACTGGTCCGCCGGCCACCTTGACCAGCACGAGGTGATCGCGATCGGACACCGCATCGTCCACGGCGGGACCGAGTTCGCCGGCCCCTGCCTGATCGACGAGGCAGTGCTGGCGAAGCTGGAGGCGCTCTGCCCGCTCGCGCCGCTCCACCAGCCGCACAACCTTGCCGGGGTCCGCGCCGTGGCGCGGCTCCGGCCGGGGCTGCCGCAGGTCGCCTGCTTCGACACCGCCTTCCACCATGGCATGCCCGCGCTTGCCACCCGCTTCGCGCTGCCGCGTGCGCTCCACGACCGGGGCATTCGTCGCTACGGATTCCACGGGCTGTCCTATGAGTATATAGCGCGCCGCCTGAACGAGATCGACCCGCAACTCGCAGCCGGCCGCGTGATCGCCGCCCATCTGGGCAACGGCGCGAGCCTGTGCGCCATGCGCAATGGCACGAGCGTCGATACCACGATGGGCTTCACCGCGCTCGACGGGCTGATGATGGGGACGCGCTGCGGCAGCCTCGATCCCGGCGTCGTCCTCCACCTCCAGACCCAGCTCGGCATGAGCGCCGCCGATGTCGAGCGGCTGCTTTATACGCAATCGGGCCTGCTCGGCGTGTCGGGCATCTCGAGCGACATGCGCGCGCTGTCGGAGAGCGGTGCGCCCGAAGCCGAAGAAGCGATCGAGCTCTTCGCTTCGCGGGTGGCGCGCGAGGCGGGTGCGCTCGCCGTCTCGCTTGGCGGGCTCGACGGACTGATCTTCACTGCCGGCATCGGCGAGAACCACGCCGATATCCGCAGCCGGATCTGCCGCAGGCTCGCCTGGCTGGGTCTCGATATCGACGAAACCGCCAATGCGGGACACAGGACCTGCATCAGTCTGCCGGACAGCCGGGCCATGGTCTGCATCGTGCCCACCGACGAAGAGCGCATGATCGCGCTTCATACCCTCGCCATCCTCGCCCGAGTCCCGGCCTGAAGCTTCTCGCTGATCTCGCCGGCAGGCGCGGATCGGATCGCAGACATCGCCGACGGCCGGGGACATCGCATCCGACTTCGCGCAACGATTCCCCCGGGGTTTACAAGCTCTCGCCGGCCGTGTGAGCAGCCGTTGCGGCGAGCAATTCCTCGGTCCCCCGGATCTGCACGCAGATGGCGCCCAGGGCCACCACGCCGCCGGCTTCAACAGGTGCCGACCGGGCGACACAGCATTGAACATCGGCGCTTGCAACGCCGCAACCTCGCCGCCTAACATCGCCCCGGACGAGGCCTGCACTCAGCGAACCGCCGCCGTACGTTGTGCCGGATGAATCTGATGACGGACGGGCGAGCGAGTGAGGAGTGCCCACCAGGTTGAACCAGCGGATCCTGCGGCCCGGTCCACTGGCAGCCAGTTTTCAACAGACCCGGTTTTCAACAGACCCGGTTTTCAACAGACCCGGTTTTCAACAGACCCGGTTTTCAACAGACATAGAAAAAGCCGAAAACGGCGAACGGGGAGGACAAGCCTTGAAAGTGAACAATCTCTACAAGCTTGCGGTGGTTTTGTCATCAGGCTGGCCGTGTGTTGGTGCCTACGCCCAGTCTGCGACCGGGCCGGAGGCGCAAGAGACGACAGCCGCCCCGGTCGAAGCGGGGTCGGCCGACATCCCGACATCATCGTGACGGCCCAGAGACGATCCGCGCGGCTGCAAGATGTGCCGATTGCGGTCGCCTCCCTCTCCGGCGACCAGGTGCGCGAGCGCGGCATCACCGCAAGCGTCGACATCGCGCAGGTGACCACCGGCGTGGTTATTCAGCAGACCGACGGCCGGGTTGATCCCTATATTCGTGGCCTCGGTTCCAAGGTGGTGATCCTGGGGGAAGTCGGCAGCGTGGCCACGTATGTCGACGGGGTCTACATGCCCGAGGTCTATGGCGGAACCTACAGCCTCGCCAACATCGAATCCATCGAAGTGCTCAAGGGTCCGCAAGGGACGCTGTTCGGTCGCAACACTGCGGGCGGAGCCGTCGTGATCCGCACGCGCGACCCGCAGTTCACGCCCGAGGGCCGGATCGAGGTGGGCTACGGCAATCTCGATGCCGTGGCGGCGCGCGGCTATGCGACAGGCCCGATCAGCGATGACGTCGCCATCTCGTTGACTGGCAATTACAATCGACGGGATTCCTATTATCGCGATCTTGTTCGCGGTGGCCGAATTGCCGACACGGAGGAGTACACGCTCCGCCGAAAATTGCTGATCCGCCCGGCCGATAATCTGGAAATCGTCGTGGCCGGCGATCACGCCAGGAGCGAGGATCCCACCTCGATCACCGCGCAGCCGACCGGCGGCTATCTCGGCGCGACGGAGTCTTCACTGACGGCGAGTGGTCCCCGCCAGTACATCGGCGATCTGGAGGACCAGCAGCGGCTGGCGATACAATCCGGCATCGCCGGGACGATCAGGCTCGATCTGTCGGACATGACCCTGACCTCGGTAACGGCGTACCGGTACAGCCGCATCGTTCTGGATATCGACGATGATCGCACCCCATTGCCCATTTTCAATCTGTACGATCGTCAGCCAAGCAAGGTTTTCTCGCAGGAGGTGTTGCTGTCCTCCGGCAGCGATAAACCTGTAACGTGGGTTGTTGGTGGTTATTACGCGGATCAGAAGGCGCGCTATGATCCGCTGATCATTTCCGGCATTAACAACCTGACCTTGGAGGCAAAGGCAAACACGCAGATCTACGCTCTGTTTGGCGAGGCGACATGGCACCTAGGCGACTTCGAGTTGACCGGCGGCCTGCGCTTCAATCGCGACGAGAAAAGCTACAGCGGTGGTGCCAATGGCGTCACCGTGGTCGCCGGGGTGGACAATGCCTGGGAGTCCTTCACCCCGCGAGCGATCCTGGCGTACCACCCGCATCGCGATCTTCTCGTTTATGGCAGCTACTCCGAAGGCTTCAAGAGCGGCGCATTCGACATCGTCTCCTTCGCCACCACGCCGCTTCGTTCGGAGAAAGTCAAAGCTTACGAATTGGGCATCAAGACACAACCCGCGGCGATGATGACATTCAATGCCGCCGCTTTCATTTACGATCGCAGCGACGTCCAGGTCCAGGCCCAGGATCCGGCCACCGGCCTTCCGTCCCTGCAGAATGCGGCGAAGGCGCGCACCTACGGCGCAGAGGCGGAGGTGACAGTTCGGCCGATAACGGGGCTCTCGCTCCAGGCAGGCGTCACCTACCTCGATGCGAAATATCGGCGCTTCCCCAATGCGCTGGTCTATTCGCAGATCCCGGTGCCCACAGGGGCGGTTCCGGGCTCGCTGGGCTACATGCCGCTGTTCGTCGATGTGTCGGGCCAACGGGTGGAAGGATCGCCGGAATGGACCGTGAGCCTTGCCGGCTCCTACACGATCGAATTGCCGGGCGGCGGCTCGATCAGACCGAGCGCGAACCTGTACACTTCAAGCTCCTCCTACTTTGACCGGTCGGTGAGCATCTCCCAGGAATCGTACACACTGCTGAACGCGGCTATCTCGTGGCAGTTGAGCGGGAGCAAGGGTTTCTCGTTGGATCTGTGGGGCCGTAACCTGACTGACGAAACATATCTGCTCTCGAACTTTCTGAGCTTTTACGGAGACAGCGCTCACTATAACGAGCCGCGCACCTATGGCGTGACGGCACGTTTCGATTTTTAGCCTACCGGCGAAAGGTCGCCTGCCTTTGCCGCTACAGTCTCGGGGCCCCGTTGTGTCCTCCAGTTGGGGGCGGGGGGCGCCTGTCCCCTCCCGGCGTCCCCCTGATGCAGGATGCCATCGATTGAGGGTTTCGCCGCCTCGGGAACACCCCGTCGCGCGAGCCACCACCAGCGCAGGCAGGTCACAGACCTCAAGCAGCTGGTGAACGTCGATATGGGCTAGCGCCCGGGCGACGTCTCCGCAACCGGACCGTCGAGCACCCGGCCGATCGGCTCTACCAGCAGGATCGCGCCGTCGTTGCCGGCGATTCGCACCCGCTGCCCCGCCGGAACGTCCGGCCCGCGCGCGAGCCATTCGCTGTCGCCCAGCTTCACCCGGCCGCTGCCATGTTCGATCGACTGCACCACCAGCGCCACATCGCCGACCATCCGCGCGCCACGGCGGTTGAGCAGCGGGTCGGCGCCGATCAGCGGCCGGTCGCGCAGCAGGCGCCGGGCAGAAAAGGCGGCGATCAGCGACAGGAACACGAAATCGACCACCTGCATGGTCAGCGACAGGTCGAACAGGCCGGTCAGCACCCCGGTGGCGATCGCCGCCACCGCCAGCCAGATCAGGTAGACGCCGGGGACCAGCATCTCCAGCCCGGCGAGCACCAGCCCCAGCGTGATCCACACCCAGTGCGGCTCAACCCCGCCCATCAGCGCGAGCCGGGCGAGGGACCCGAAGCCGGCACGGCGCTGTGCGGCAGCGGACCGCGCGGGGACGTATCCGAACGCGGCAGCGGCCGGGCCGCGCGCTCGCTGTCACCCGGCTGGGCCGAAGGCTGTGCCCGCTGCTGGCGCGCCGCGTCTGCGCCGCCAAGCGCCTCGCGCGCCAGTTCGCCGATCCCGCCCAACGTGCCGATCAGCTGGGTTGCCTCGACCGGGAACAGGATGGTCTTGGCGTTGGGCGAATCGGCGAACCTGGCAATCGCCTTGGTGTATTCCTGGGCAACGAA
>NZ_JACIYP010000196.1 GCF_014359905.1 Hoeflea sp.
TTACGACCAACGGTCTGCCCGTAGTTTTTGCCGTAAACTATGTCAGTTTTTTTCTTTTCGCGGTGATACAGAAACCAAAGGTCGCCCGCCGAGATACGGCGTTTTTCGTGCTGGTGGATATCTTGCTCAGAGCCATTCTCTTTCCAAGCCTCCACGCATTGATCTACGTTTTGTCTGCCGACTGGTTCGAGTCATTCGGGGGCAGTCGTGCAACCGCGTTGTCGGTCGTTGCCCCAACCCTTGCGCGTTCGGCGTTTTTTGAGAACATCTCCGGAGTTTATCTTTATGCGACAATGATCAGCGCGCTGCCGCTATATGTTTCAGCTTTCGGGCAGTCGGAATTTCTTGGACCGACTGTTCGTCGCTTGCCAATAAAAGCGGGCTTGATGCTGCTCGCCTTGTTTGCGTTTGCCCTGTCGGTCGGATTGATCGCAATCGGTGCACAAGGCATCGCATACCTTCAGGGCTAGATGATGGCTGGCTATTCACCGTGGGAATGCGCGGCCTGAGGTGCCAACCATCGCGACAAGTAAACGCGCTCGAAAGCGAAGACAGCGATCATTCCGACAGCCGCATACAGAACGATCATTGGATCACTTTGAAGCTTCATTACGGTGAAAGCTGCCAATACAATTGCATCGAGAGAAAGCGCAGACAAAAGCACGATACTGGAGGCGCCAACTTCGGTTCGACGATAGCGGAACACGCCCCAATGTATGATCATGTCCATGACGAGGTAAAAGAAGGCACCAAGGGATGCGATCCGTCCCAAATCAAAGAGCACGGCCAGCGTCGAGGCGATAACGACTGTATAGACCAGCATATGCCGCTGGACAGCCCCGGACATGCCAAAATGGCTGTGCGGGATCATTTTCATCTCCGTCAGCATGGTCAGCATCCGCGACACTGCGAAAACGCTGGCCAGCACGCCGGATGCCGTGGCCACGGCCGCCAACACGACCGTCAAGTAAAAGCCGACCTGCCCGAGTGCGGGCTCAGCCGCCTGGGCCAGCGAATAGTCGCGCGCGGCGATGATTTCGTCGATTGTCAGGCTCGCGCCCACGCCAAAGGCCACAAGCAGGTAGACCACCACGCAGATCGCGATGGACAGCATGATAGTGCGGCCCACATTGCGGTGGGGATCGGTGATTTCGCCGCCGCTGTTGGTGATCGTGGTAAAGCCCTTGAAGGCAAGGATCGCCAACGCAATGGACGCGATGAAGCCTGTCACTCCAAAGGTCTCGGCCGTTTCTGACGCGGCTGCGAACTGAAACCCGCTTGACCAGAGTGCTGCGATACCGAACAGCGCGATGCCCCCGATCTTGATCGCCGCCATGATTAGAGAGAATAGCCCGACGGAGCGGTTTCCTGCGATGTTGACCAAGAATGCGAACACGATCACGGCAACCGCCAGAACGGGCACAAGTGGCCCGCCCGTGATGTCGAAAGGCCGCAAGACATAAGTGGCGAATGTCCGTGCGACGAGGCTTTCCGCGATCACCATGCTGAGCGCCATCAAAAGCGCCGCTCCCGCCGCGACCGCCCCCGATCCATAGCATTTCTGAAGGATCATCGCGATGCCCCCTGCCGAGGGCCAGGCGTTCGACATCTTGATGTAGCTGTAAGCGCTGAAGCTGGTCACGATGGCACCAGCGATGAACGCGAGTGGAAATAGTGGTCCAGCCAGCTGGGCGATTTGTCCGGTCAGGGCAAAGATGCCCGCACCGATCATCACGCCCGTGCCCATGGCAACAGCTCCGCCAAGGCTGATCGAGCCTTCACGGTAGCCGTCGTTCCCATCGTGGTTTTTATTGTGTTTCTGCATTTCGATCTGCCTTGGTTGCTTTTTAGGTCGTTACGCCTCTGCGCATGCCCACCCGATAGGTTTCAGGCCGCCAGAAGTCCCGACCCTGGGCGTCTGATGAAATCGCGACTACTCCCGTTGCGAGGGTGCGCCGTAGATCCGCCGGGAAGTTTGCGAACGCCATGTGACTACAACGGCGGCCCCTTGCAGAGCGATAACTGACGCCACAAGGGCAACGAACGGCCATCGCGCCCAGTTCGGCTCAGGCATTTGGCGGTGAAAATCAAGAAAATGAAAGAACAAGAAATAGGCCGTGTGCAGCACTGCCAGCCACCACAGAACATAAGCGCCCTGCTGGATGTATTTCCACACGGACGTGCCAAGTACCCTTTGGCTGAAATTATTCGACGTACCGGCAAGCACAAAGCCGTAGAGCAGTGCCGCGATCCCAACCACATTGGCCAGCGCAAACCCGTGCTGAAGCATCACGTAGCGTTGCAGCTGGGGGTGAAACTCAAAACCGAACAGCCGTGCAAAATCAAGCTCGACCCAGCCGATCAGTATGATGATGGTATGCACCGTCGCCGCCAGAACCGCATAAATACCGAGCTCGCGTCGGTACGGCATGAGCTTCCGTAAAAAGGGCGCAGACGACAAGCGTGCGAGCGGCCCAATCGCCATTGCAGCAACGATGAGCAGCAGTGAAAGATCCCCCAGCGCTCGGTTGTAGCGGTGCATCTCCGACCACTCGGCACGCGAAGCAAGCAGCAGGTATCCCGTCAGCACGGACGTTCCTATGATTAGTACGTGCCGCAGAAGGGCGGGTTTTTTCATCATGGTTTCAGATACCGTATGTTTGCAGTCTTCCAAAGATGTTTTAGGCACGCAAATAACACATCAGATCGGCTTTCGCTTCCAATCAGCGTTCAACATTCTGCAGAGTGTTAACGTTTGGTATGAAAGCGGGAACCCGGCTGGCATACCTGTCCCAGCCAGCGCCGAACCGTTCTCGGCTGTCCTTCTCCTCGCCGCGGGCAAGCCGTGCGTACATCCAGACCAGCACCGGGAACATCGCGAGCGTCAGGAGGGTCGGCCATTGCACGAGAAAGCCCAGCATGATCAGCACGAACCCCACATACTGGGGATGGCGAATGCGGGCATAGGGGCCTGTCGTCGCAAGCAACCCCTGACGCTGCGCGTTCCACAGATGGTACCATGCCACGGATATGAGCCAGAAGCCGCCGCCGATAAAGACGAAGCTCAGGAGGTGGAACGGCCCGAAATGCGGGTTCGATTGCCAGCCGAACATCATTTCGGGGAGATGTCCGCTGTCGTGGGCAAACCAGTCTACCTCCGGCCAGGTCGATTGCAGCCAGCCGGAAAGAAAGAAGATGGTCAACGGGAACCCGTACATCTCGGTGAAGAGAGCTACGACAAAAGCGCTGAACGCTCCAAAACTGCGCCAGTCGCGTTTTGTCTGCGGCTTGAAGAAACTGAAGGCGAAAATGATGAACACCGCCGAATTGATAAATACCAGCAGCCAGAGTCCATAGGAAGCACCTGCATCGGTCATTACTGGTCGTCTCCCTTTCCGTGCCCGTCGTGGCCTCCATGACCGCCGTGCATGAAGAAGTGCATTCCGACGCAAAGCAGCAATGGCAGCCAGATCAGCAATCCGCTGCTCAGGATGTGCACCCGGTGGTCGTAACCCAGGAGAAGGACGCCAACTGCCAGCGCAACGATCAGATAGATGCCGGCGCGTGATCGCCAGAATGAGGGCGGGCGGGGGGCATGCTCCGATTGACTTTGATTAACATGTGATGGATCAGGTTGATGGGTCACGTTGTGGCTTCCTTTCTAGATCTTTGCGCCGCGAAGGCGCAGCGAATTGAGCACCACCGAGATCGACGAGGCGCTCATGGCGAAGGCGGCAAACATCGGGCTGATAAGGATGCCGAAGAACGGAAACAGCACCCCCGCCGCGACAGGCACGCCAGAGGCGTTGTAGATCAGTGCGAAGAACAGGTTCTGCCGGATATTACGCATGGTGGCCCGTGCGAGCCGCCGTGCGCGCACGATACCGTCGAGGTTGCCCTTGACCAGTGTGATGCCCGCGCTTTCGATGGCCACATCGGCCCCGGTGCCCATGGCAATGCCGACATCGGCCTGTGCCAAGGCCGGTGCGTCATTGACGCCATCGCCGGCCATCGCGACCTTGCGGCCCTGCTGCTGCAATTCCTTGATGATCCGCGCCTTGTCCTCGGGCAGCACGTCGGCCCGGATCTCGTCAATGCCGAGACGTGCGCCGATCGCCTTGGCCGTGCGCTCGTTGTCACCGGTGGCCATGATGACGCGGAACCCCAGTGCATGCAGGTCCTTGATGGCGGCGGGCGTGGTCTCCTTCACCGGATCGGCGACAGCGACGAGACCCGCGATCTCGCCATCCAGCACCACGAACATCACCGTCTCGCCCTCGTCGCGACGGGCATTTGCCTTGGCGGTCAGGTCGCCGGCCTCAAGGCCAAGGTCCCGGATCATCGCCAGGTTGCCCAATGCGACCACCTTGCCGCCCACGACGCCCTTCACGCCCTTTCCTGTGACCGCCTCGAAGTCGTCCGCGTCCGCCATCTTCACATCGCGTTCTTCCGCGCCGCGCACGATGGCCTCAGCGAGGGGGTGTTCCGATCCGCGCTCCAGCGATGCGGCGAGACGCAGGACCTCGGCCTCGTCGTGACCGGGTTGCGGCAGGACGGCGACAAGCTGCGGCTTGCCCATCGTCAACGTGCCGGTCTTGTCGACGATCAAGGTATCGACCTTCTCGAACCGCTCCAGCGCCTCGGCGTTCTTGATAAGTACCCCGGCCTGGGCCCCCCGCCCCGTTGCCGTCATGATCGACATCGGCGTGGCGAGGCCGAGCGCACAGGGACAGGCGATGATCAACACGGCGACAGCCGAGATCAATGCGTAGGACAGCGCAGGCGCGGGCCCCCAGATCGCCCATGCGATGAAGGACAGGAGCGCGATACCGATCACGGCCGGAACGAAATATCCCGCCACCTTGTCGGCATACTTCTGGATCGGTGCGCGCGAGCGTTGCGCGTTCGACACCATCTCGACGATCTGCGCGAGCATCGTGTCGGACCCGACACGCGTCGCCTCCATCACCAGAGAACCGGTGCCATTGATCGTCGCGCCGGTCAGCGGGTCGCCCTCGGTCTTCTCCACCGGCACAGGTTCACCTGAGATCATGCTTTCATCGACCGAGGACCGGCCGTCCAGCACAACGCCATCGACCGGCACCTTGTCACCGGGACGCACGCGCAGCCGGTCCCCGACCTGTACGTCCTCCAGCGGTATCTCCTCTTCGGACCCGTCGTCTCGGATGACCCTCGCGGTCTTGGCCGCCATGTCGAGAAGCGCGCGGATCGCCTTGCCGGTGCCTTCACGGGCGCGCAATTCCATCACCTGGCCAAGCAGCACAAGCGTCACGATCACCGCCGCCGCCTCGAAATAGACGCCGACATGACCTTCGGCGTCGCGAAATCCGTCCGGGAATATGCCGGGTGCCAGAACGGCGACGACGCTGAAGAGCCAGGCCGCGATTACCCCCATACCGATGAGGGAGAACATGTTGAGATTCATCGTCCGGAACGAATTCCAGCCCCGAACCAGAAACGGCCAGCCGCACCAAAGAACCACCGGGGTCCCGAAAACCAACTCGATCCAGAGGGTTGCGCGCTCGCCGAAAATCTCGCGCACTCCCGGAAAGCCGAGATAGGGACCCATGGTGAGGATCAGAAGCGGAATGGTCAGTACCGTGCCAACCCAGAAACGCCGGGTGAAATCCACCAGTTCGGGGTTCGGGCCGTCGTCCATCGGGACCCCGGACTCAAGCTCCAGCCCCATTCCGCAGATCGGGCAGGAGCCGTGCTCGACCTGGCGAACCTGCGGGTGCATCGGACAGGTGTAGACGGCGCCGTCATAGCCCTCCGGGACGGTATCGTATCTGCCGTCCGCCGGGGCGGCACCAGCGTGATGGTCATGACCGTGGTGATCATGCCCGGCATGGTTGTCGAGCTCCGCCTCGGGCACAAGATGCATCCCGCATTTCGGGCAATCGCCCGGACCGTTCTGCCGTACCTCAGGGTGCATCGGGCAGACGTAAATGTTGGATTCGGTTTCATGTGCAGCATGGCTTACTTGGTCGTTCATTCGGTTGTCCTCTCGGCGGGATTCGGGTCCAGCCTAATTGTTCCAGCAACTGGAAGGTCAAGGGCTGTCACGACCGAAAGGATCGCTTCGGCCAATAGACCGGCAATTCCGATCGCATTCGTTGGATGGGGTATGGTGTCGGTGGTGATGATTCTTGCCGCACCAGCCGACAGAATGGCGTCCTGAGCGCCGTGCGCAAAGACCGCATGGATAGCCAGGCAGACAGGCGCGGCGGTTCCAGCCGCAAGCAATCTTTCGACGGCGCGTGCCATCGTGACGCCGGAAGATGCGATGTCGTCGAGGATCACTGGCGTACCTTCGTGCAGCGCCGCGCTTTCGGGCACACTGACATCGACACTGCGGTCACCGGATCTCACCTTGCGCAAGACCTCATAGGGCCGTCCGGCCAGCCGGGCCACCTCGGCGACCCATTGCTGGCTTTCGCTGTCAGGGCCCAGAAGAACGGCGTCTGGCAGGTTCGTGCTGATCCAGGTCGCAAGCAGCGGGGCGGATACGGCGCGTATGGCAGGCATCGGGAAGACATCCTGCAGCCGCGCGATGCGGTGCAGATGCGGATCGACACTCACCAGCCAATCGAAGCTTTCCCCCAGGAATTGCGCAAAGAGCGGCGCGCTGACCGCCTGCCCGCGCTCGAAGCGGCGGTCCTGCCGCATGTAGCCAAGATAAGGCGCGATCAATCCGACGCGACGCGCGCCCATCTCGCGCGCCGTCGCCGCGGCGAAGCGCAAGGGCAGGGCTAGGCGGTCGGGATCGCGCAAAGTCGCCAGAAATGCCACATCGGCCCCGTCCAGATCGCCGGGCAGCGAGATCAGGCTTTCGCCATCGGGGAAGTGGTGCCAGTCGAGAGTGAGCAGGTCCGCCCCAAGCGCGGGTGCCAGGTCTTCGGCAAGCGGCCTCATCTCGGGAAACGCGACAAGGATCATGACACTGCCTCGGACAGCGTCAGCACCCCGGTCTGGGACTCCGCGTAAGCCAGGGCATAGGCCAGTTCGCCTGGTGTCTCGGCATGAAGCTCATAAAGCGGCTGGCCCTTGTCCACCCAATCCCCGATCCGCACCAGAAGGCGGATGCCGGCGCTCTTCTGACGCGGGGCCCCGGCCAGCTTGGCGATGCGTGCGATGCGTCGGTTGTCGATGGCGGTCAACTGGCCCGCATGAGGGGCGCGTATTTCGATCTGCTGCGCTGC
>NZ_JACIYP010000197.1 GCF_014359905.1 Hoeflea sp.
CATGTCCTTGTTGTTGGCCGGAAAGTTCCGGAGGATGCGGCGAAGCCTTGCCTGGGTCAATGACCCAGCGCAACGAAGCACGGCGCACCTGACGCGCGCGGAAATTGCCGGCGAATGCGCAAGAAAAAGCCGCGCATTGCGCGGCCTTGGAGTTGGTGGGCCCACACGGACTCGAACCGTGGACCAAAGGATTATGAGACCGGAGCCATAGGATTTCAAAGGACTTCATAAACCTTCAATGGTGATGTCCAACCCCTTGTTTTACGGTGCCTTTTACCCCAATCGTCCTGAAAATTTCCCTTCATGGGGGTTTATTAAAGATCGCCCCCAGTCGCACCACCCACCCAACCACCATGAGGGGACGATTATGGGGAGCATAAAACTTACCGCGACGGCTATCGAGAAGATGCCGACGCCTGCAACACGCAAAGACGTTTATGACGGTGAAGTGCCGGGGCTGGTCCTCCGGCTGCTGCCATCCGGCACCAAGTCATGGAGCTTCACTTACCGGGTCAAGGGTATGCCGCGCCGCCTGTCGCTGGGCGTTTATCCGGGCGTGACATTGAAGCTGGCGAGGGAGCGCGCCCGAGAAGCCCGCGCAGCCGTCCAGCGAGGCGAAGACCCGGTAGAAGACAAGAAGGCCGAGGAACGGGAACGGCTGTATAGCGGCTTCGAGGCTTGCGCCAAGGATTTCGTCAAGAAGTACTGCAAGCCGAAGCTGAAGTCTTGGGAGCAAATCGAAAGCGCCTTTGTCCGGCTGGCTATCCCCGAGTTCAAGGATCGCCCGGTCAAGGACATTCGCCGCCGCGACATTGTTGATCTGCTGGAGAAGGTGGCCGCCAAGACGCCGGGCCAGTCCAACCATCTGCGGGCGTACCTCTCCAAGATGTTCAACTGGCTGCTGGAGCGGGAGATAGTCGAGGTCAATCCGGTCGTCGGGATTGCGCAGCGGTACAAGCCACAAGCCCGGACCCGCATCCTGACCGACGACGAGGTTAAGGCGCTCTGGAAGGCAACCGAGCGCATGGGCGGGGCCTTCGGCGACTGCACCCGTCTCCTGCTGCTGTCCGGTATGCGCCGCGACGAGGCGGGGCTGTTGCGCTGGGATGAGGTGAACGGGGAATGGGCCAGCCTCCCGGCCTCACGCATGAAGGCAGGCCGCGACTACCGCGCCCCGCTGTCGAAGAAGGCGCAAGCCATCATCGAGGGCCGTCCGCGCTTCGACAAGTGCGCCTTTGTCTTCACGACCAACGGCAAGGTAGCCATCAACGGCTGGGGCAAGGCCAAGCAGACGCTGGACCAGTACATGAGCGAGGAACTAGGGGAGCCGGTCGCCGACTGGCGGCTGCATGACTTACGGCGCACCTGCGCTTCTGGGCTGGCAAAGCTGGGCGTCCGGGCCGAGGTCATCAAGCGCATCTTGGCGCACACCCCGCCAGCCGCTGACGTGACGGCATCAGTCTATAACCAGCACATGTATGACGCCGAGGCGCGGCAGGCCATCGAGGCATGGGCCGAGCATGTGGCCAGCCTGACCGAAGAACTGGCTACTTAACATATTCAAAGTTATGATGGAAGTTTGTGATTCACAAATCGAGCTAGGAGGGACGCCATGGCCCAGTACGCGATTGCTTTTGACTTGAATACCAAAGGGATGAAGGCTGCTGGCTTCAGTCAGGCTGACATTACGCGCGTTTATCAAACCGAAATTCCTCAGGCACTAGATGCTTGTGGATTTACCGCGCACCCGCAGGGGTCGCTTTACCATACCGAAGGCGAACATGACCCAATCACTGCAATCATGAAATTGCAGGGATCGTTGCGCCAGCACGCCCCGAGTTTCTGCGCTTATGTGAATCGGGTTCATGTCTTCCGCATGGAAGAGTGGAGCGATGTGACGGCTCTGATTGCTAATCGCCCGGCAGCTCCAGCCCCTACTGCAGAGGAAGAAATCGAAGAGCAAGAAGCCCTTGCTATGGCGGCTGGTCAGTAAAGCCCATGCGGGGCCAGCACCCCGCCCCTGGCCCCCGTAACCGCGCTATACCCCGCGAACGGGGCCTTCCCCTCGCTACCCTATAGCCCCGGCCCGAACCCCCCTTAAATCGCAGGTAACAAGGCCGGGGTTACCTCCAATCGCACCGCCCAGAAAACAGCAAAGGCCCAAGTCCCTGAGGGACCGGGCCTTTTCGCTTGAGATAATCTAATGGGCACCTCGAATAACGCGAGGTTTTCAGTGAATCCGACCGCCAAATGATGGCCATGATCGAATTCGGTTCGATTTCTGCGGCGAATCACCGCTTTCCTGGGCGGTGTCGCCCCGTTTTTCTTCCGAATCGCCCTCTGCAGCGGCGATTCGGCCCACTCCGGGCGTCAGAAGGCCTTGATTCCCGCCTTCTGGAAGTACACCAGCCGCTTCAAGTTGTAGCAGGCCGCCATCATCGTCATCGCAAAGTTCGCGCGCCCCTGTCCGATGGTACGGATCAACTTGCCGCCCATCTGCTCGATGCTCGCGAACACGTGCTCCACTCGGGCACGCGTCTTGGCGATGCGGTGGTTGCGCCGTTGCTGACACTCGGAAAGGGGCTTGTTGCGGTACCCCTTCCTCTGGATCTGATTACGATAGCCGTGATCCTTGAGCCAGCCCTCCCGGTCTGCGCTGGTGTAGCCTCGGTCCGCATAGACATCGCGGCTCGTGTTGCTCCGGTCGATGAGCGCATCGAAGTGCTTGCTGTCATGGACGCTGGCCGTATCAGTCTCAACTTTGCGGATGATCTTGTACTTCTTGTCCACGTTGATCGAGAGCTTGTAACCGAAGTGGTTCTTGCCGTGCTTCTGTGTCCAGGTGGCATCCGTATCCTTCTGGCGCCGTTTGGCCGGCTTCCAGTCAGCCGGCATCGCGCCTTCCCTGACCAGCTTGTTCTCCTCACGGCTGTTACGTTGCTTGGGAGCAGGCACCAGCGTGGCATCGACGATTTGGCCGCCGCGGGCGATGAATCCGTGCCGGAGCAGTTGGGCCGTGACACCGTCGAACAGGACCTTCGCGCCGGCGTCGCCGATGCGGTTCTCGAACGTCCACACGGTCGTTCGATCCGGAATATTGACCGCGCTGGCCAACCCGCAGAATCGCTTGTAGCTCATCCGGTCAAGCAACTGGTACTCCATCTGTTCATCCGACAGGTTGTACAGCCGCTTGAGCACCAGAATCCGCACCATCGTCTCGGTCGGATACGGCGGACGACCGCCTTGCGGACTCACCGGACGCGGCGCTACCCGATCGACTTCCGCCGCAAGTGCCGCAAAATCGATGTACGACTCGATCTCGGCCAGCGGATCTCCAAGCGTGTCGATCTTCTTCCGATGATGTTCGTCAGCGAACAGGTCCGTCTTGATGGCAGTGCGCTTCTTCATGGCTGGTGTCAGAGAACGAAATCAGGACAACGCAATTTTACCAATCGCAGGGGGCCGAGGTTTTTCGAGGTGCCCTAATGTGAAATCAGGTCGCCTGATTTTGCTTCCATTTCTGGTACTGCGTCCGCGCCGTGAAGAAGGCGATGCCCTCTGCAACGCAGGCGGCGATGACATCCTTCCGCTTGGCCTCGGGCATCGAGTCGGCGATGGCCCAGACGCGCTTGACGGGACTTTCGACGGTGGAGGCATTGCGGGCCTTAACCACAGGGGCGGGGGCTTCTTCCTGCTGGACTTCCTCGGCCTGCACTTCCGGGGCTGCTTCTTGGATTTCTTCGGGCTGGTCGTTCTTGGGGGCGCGGCGGTTGCGAGTTGCCATGATGATTCTCCTGTTAGGCGGCGGGGCCTGTTCCCCTGCCCATGAGGTGAATAATCAAGCTGAGCCGCAGGGGTGGCACTCCGAACGACGATCAATTGTTCGACTCAGCAAGCGCCTTTCGATACCTGCGGACTTGGGTGGCGGCGGTCGCCGGATTGACCCCAGCGGCAATGCAGGCGCGGATTACCTCGCTGGGCTTGGCATCGGGCATGGTCGCGGCGATGGCCCGGACCATCTCGACGGGGCGGATAGTGGTCGAAGGCCGCACCGCAGAACGGATGTGTTCGGGTGGCATGGCGGGAGCAAGACCCGCGAAGGCTCCGGGCCTGATCTCCCCAGCAAGGAACATGCAGCGCACTCGCTCCGCTAGGTCCAGGTCGATCCCGGCGAAGTCGGCAATCAGCAGATAGTCGGGCGACTCCACCCATTCCCGATCCTGTTCCTGTAGCGCCTGCATGAAGACCGCGCCGAACAGATTGTGGATGGCCTCGGCGGGCGTATGCCGCAGGTCTGGCGACAGCGGCGGCAAGTCTGGCCCTTCCTTGGCGATGATGCGGGCCATGCAATCACCAGCGGGGCAGGAAGACGGCGGCGGTCTGGTCGAGGTCGAGGCCGGGGGCTTGCCGGTCAAGCGCCGCCTGTAGCGTTTCGCTGGGGTCGGTCAGGTCAATGAGCTGGATGCCCGGAAAGCGTCCCTCCTGCACCATCCAGACGACATGCCCGAGGCGCTGCGCCTTGCGGTCTTGGCTAGCCGGGGCGCTAGTGTCGATAGCCGGGAGATCGGCGGGGGCCTGTGCCTCGGGTATCCACAGGGGCAGGGCTTCGGGGTCGAAGGTCGGCGCGGGCGCTTGGTCGAGGGCCAGCGGGACGAGGACGGCGAACGGGCCGCGCTCAACGGTGGCAAGGCGGGTCTGGTAGTTCTGGCTGCTGGCTTTAATCCAGTCGGCCAGCGCGGAAAGGGCCTGTTGGGCTGCGGTCATTTTGGGTCTCCTAATCTTTAATCAGGCGGTTCCGCGACGGGTCGCCTTGGTTACTCAAAGGCTTGGCGTTCGCCCCTCCGGCGAGGTGGTGCCGGAGGGGGTGTCCAGCCCGTCAAATCTCGACGCGCTTGCTGGCCTGTTCCGCGAGGCTGGGCGTGTAGAAGCTGGGCGCTACCTTGCGGATGGCGGCTTCATACTTGCCCGCCAGCTTGGCGAGGCCGACGCTATTGCTCAGGTTCGCGTATAGCTCGGGCTTGCGGGATTGCAGGGCTTCGAGGCGCAGCCCTTCATGGACGCTGGGAGCCAGCCCGACGAGGAACGAGGGCGAGTGCCAGAGGATGGCTGCAACGTCGTCGTTGTCCGCCATCGCCTGCTTCACTTGCAGCAACCCTTCCGGCGTCTTGGCCTGCTCGCGCACCCAGCTACGAATCTCGCTATGCAGGGCGCTGCGGTCCGAGCTGGGGCCGAGATGCAAATCAGCCTGCGCCAGCGCGGACGCTTTCAGCTTCTCGGCGTGCGCCTCCAGCGCGGCCTTGGACTTCTCCAGATGGTTCGTCACCTTCTCCGCAAGCTGCTTCGCGGCGGCGTGTTTCTGAACCTCCGTCCGGGTCGGGTCGCCGACCAGCGCCGCAATCTTCTTGGCCGCATCTTTGAGGGTGATATGGGCGCTCTGCACGTCCGGCGCGACATGGGCGTCGATGCCCTTGGGATCGCCCAGCATGGCAGCGAGCCCGGTGTCGAGCTGGGCGTTGTCGAGGAAGCCGGTAGCGGCGGGGTCTTTGACGAGGTACTGCGATTCGATGTTCATGGGTTACTCCTTAACGGTGAGCTTGAGGTGCTGCTGCTGCTTGAGAACGGCGCTCTCCCAGTCGTCCAGTCCGCCCAGCATGGGAACCAACATGACGCCGCCGGGAACCCCGCCGGAGTCGGCTGCCTTCTGGAAGGCTTCCATCTGGCGCTGGCGCATGTCGGCCAGAATCTGGGTGGCAGCCACACGGGCGGCGCTTTCGATGAGGCCGACAACCTCCTTGCCCTCCTCGGGGGCAATCTCCCCTTCGAGGACGGCCCGAAGCAGGGCTTCGATGCTCGTTTCGCCGTCGCGCTTCTCCAGCTTGGGAATCGGGCGGCCCTTGCGAACGGGCGCGATGCGATCCATGACGATACGCATGGCGGTGGGGTCGCCGCGCTTGGCGAGGTCGATGCAATGACGGGTGATGGCCTCGGCTTCGCCTTCCATCATGTTTTCGATGGCAAGGGTGACTTTGTTGCGGGAGCCTTTCGGACGGCCCGCGCCGCCTCTGATGAAGCGGCCTGTCTTGGCGTCCTTGGCGATGCCGTTGGCGTGTTCGGTGGGGGCGTCTGCTGCGACAGCGGCTTCGGCCTGTTGCTGGGCCAGGGCCTCCGGCGTCAGCTTCCATGGTGGTGTTTTCATTCGCGGCAACCAATAAAACTCAGGGCTGCCGCTATGGTCCCGCCGTAAAAATGGTGGGGCACTTGGAAAGGTGATGCCGTTGAGGCAAAAAAAGAGGCCCCGCCAGACGAATCTAGGGGGCCTCGGGGCAGTGCATCGGGCTTTGAACGATGCTCTGGTCACTCTTGCTTACGGACGGCTCCGGGGCAGGGGGACAGTTCCATTCTCGGTGGGCCTTGGGCGGTCGGCACTAGCTTTTTCGATCCCTTCCAGCCAGTCCTACCCATAGCCCCGGCCAAGGCCCCCATCCCTGCCGGTAACAGGCCGTAACCGCGCGTGGGGGCCATTTCGCGGGCTGGGGCATGGGGTAGGGAGGGGCCGGGGCAAAAAGGCCGTGGCGAGGGGGTTTTCTGGTGCCAGCCTACCCCGTAAGGCACCCCCGCCAGCCGGGGCGTTCGTCTAAGTCGTTGTTTCTAGTCGCGGGTCGCCTGCTGGACCCGGTGACTATGTATCCGCTCGCCTGTTTTCCTGCATGACCACATGGGGCCGTCCGGGTCGCGCCTGCCGCGCTGGGTGCCGGTGCTGGACGGCTGGCATCAAGCATCAGTAATCGACTCAAGCGCCCCGCTGGGCCAAGGCAAAAGGTCGGCGTTGGTGCCGCCGTCGCGGGCCTCCCTCGTCGGCTGCTGGTTGGCCTCCAATGACATGCTCCCGGTAAAGATGCCGTTCTAACGGTCGCGTCATCGTTTGGAACTTGCGGGGGCACAGAAGAATGCGCGTTTTACCCCAGATGGACCCCTAATCAAAAAGTTGATTTCTTCAATAAATATAAGGGGTTACTAAATATATGGGGTACAGGGGTACATGGGGTAATTAGGGTAAGGGGTTATGAAGATTCATCTAATCTGGGTATCTC
>NZ_JACIYP010000198.1 GCF_014359905.1 Hoeflea sp.
CAAACGTCCCCTCGCCCGTTGCGCCATCGCTTCACCTGCACGACCCCGCGCCTGGCGCATCCGATTTCGTTTGCATCGGTGCGCGCGACGTCACAAAAGACCAGCGATGAAAAAGACGATCTTCCTCGACCGCACGACCCCGCCGCATATCTTCACGCTGGTGATGATGGCCGGCCTGAGCGCGCTGACCATGAACCTGTTCCTGCCCTCGATGCCGAGCATCGCCGGTTACTACCAGGCCGATTATGCGCTGGTGCAATTGGCCATCTCCGGCTACCTCGCCTTCACCGGCCTGCTGCAGCTGATCATCGGCCCGCTGTCGGATCGCTACGGGCGGCGGCCGGTGATGATCGTCAGCCTGGTGATCTTTCTCGTGGCGACGGTGCTGGCGCCCTTCGCGCCGACCATCGAGACATTCCTGGCGATCCGCATGGTCCAGGCAGGCGTGGTCTCGGGCATGGTGCTGTCGCGCGCCATCGTGCGCGACATGGTCAGCACCGACAAGGCTGCCTCGATGATCGGCTACGTCACCATGGGCATGACGCTCGCGCCGATGATCGGACCGGCGCTCGGCGGCGTCATGGACGAGATGTTCGGCTGGCAATCCACCTTCGGGTTGCTGTTTGCGTTCGGGCTGGCGGCGCTGGCGCTGACCGTCTGGGACCTGGGCGAGACCAATCTCAACCGCTCCACAAGCATGCTCCGGCAGTTCGGCGCCTATCCTGAACTGATCCGCTCGCGGCGGTTCTGGGGCTACACGCTGACGGCCACATTCGCTTCGGGCGCGTTCTTCTCGTTTCTGGGCGGCGGACCCTTCGTCGCAAGCGAGATCCTCGCGATGAGCCCCTCGGAACTCGGTTTCTACTTCGTCATCACGGCGCTCGGCTACATGGGCGGCAATTTCCTCTCAGGCCGCTATGCGGAACAGATCGGCATCAACCGCATGATGGGGATGGGCTGCCTGGTCGCAGCGCTTGGCATGATCCTTTCGCTGCTGCTGTTTCTGGCCGGTCTTCACCATCCCCTGTCCTTTTTCGGCCCGATCTTCTTTCTGGGCCTTGGCAACGGCATCACGCTGCCAAGCGCCAATGCCGGCATCGTCAGCGTCCGCCCGCATCTCGCCGGCTCGGCCTCGGGGCTCGGCGGCGCGATCACCATCGGCGGCGGCGCCGGACTTGCGTCCATGGCGGCGGCCGCCCTTTCGATCGACACAGGCCCCTACCCGCTGATCCTGATCATGCTGGCGTCGTGCGTCCTGGGCGTGGTGTCGACGCTCTATGTCATCCGCATCGAGCGCAGCCTGAACGAGGGCGACAGGATCGAGCAGGCCCCATGAAGATCCTCGGCGGCATTCTGGCCGGCGGCCGCGCCCGCCGCATGGAGGGGATCGACAAGCCCTTTGCAGAGCTGGGGGGCCGGCCGCTGATCGCCCATGTGATCGACCGGATTGCAGCGCAGACGGACGGGGTCATTGTCAACGCCAACGGCGCGCCCGAGCGTTTCGACCGTTTCGGCCTTGATGTGGTGGCCGACGGCATTTCGGGCTTTCGCGGCCCGCTGGCGGGCATTCACGCGCTGATGCAGGCAGCCCGTGCAAAGGGCGCCAGCCACGTGCTCGTCGTGCCGGCCGACACGCCGTTCCTGCCCCGCGACCTTCTGGCACGGCTGCTCGCCGTCACCCCCGACGAGACCGTCGTGCGGATCGCCTGCTCGAACGGCAGGCAGCATCCGGTGGTGGCGCTTTGGCCGGTCACACTCGCCCAACACCTGGGCGATTACCTGGCCGCAACGACCGATCTGAGCATGGCTGCCTATCTGAGGCAGATCCGGATCGCCGAGGCGGATTTCGCCGATCCCGGTGCGACAGACCCCTTCTTCAACATCAACGAGCCTGCCGATCTGGTCCGCGCCTCCAGGCTGATCGGCAGTTCCGGCGGCGCCAGCCGGTAGTTTTTCACAGCTGACGCGACTTGGCGCCGGGTAAGCAGGCTTTTCCTGTTGCAATCACCGCGCAAACAGTGGGAATATCCGTTCCAGCGCGGGCACAAACCCCGCGATCCAATGGAACGCGGCGGCAACAAGCCGTGATCCAGCCAACAGAGAGGACACCTATGCGTATTTCCAAGCGTATCACCCTGGCAGTTTCCGCTGCAGCCCTGGCCCTGACCATGGGCGCCGCCGCCCAGGCCGCCAGCCATGGCGGCATGAAGAAGATCGTCATCGGCACCGAGGGCGCCTACCCGCCCTTCAACAACCTTGAATCCGATGGCAGCCTCGTCGGCTTCGACATCGACATCGCCAAGGCGCTGTGCGAGGAAATGAAGGTCGAGTGCGAATTCGTCACCCAGGATTGGGACGGCATCATTCCCGCCCTGATCGCAGGCAAGTTCGACGCCATCATCGCCTCGATGTCGATCACCCCGGAGCGCAAGGAAAAGGTCGACTTCACCAACAAGTACTACAACACCCCGCCGGCCGTCGCCGTGCCGAAGGACAGCACGCTGACCGAGGCGACCGATGCGGCCCTCGCCGGCAAGATCATGGGGGCGCAATCCTCGACCACCCACTCCAACTATGCCGAAGAGAAGTTTTCTTCCGCCGAGTTGAAGCTCTATCCGACGCCTGACGAATACAAGCTCGACCTCGCCTCGGGCCGCCTCGACGCCGCCATCGACGATGTCATCGTGCTCAGCGAATGGCTCAAGAGCGACGATGGCGCCTGCTGCAAGCTTCTCGCAACGCTGAAGAATGATCCGGTGATCAACGGCGAAGGCGCCGGCATCGCCATCCGCAAGGGCGAAACCGAACTGCGCGACATGTTCAACACCGCCATCGCCGCGATCCGCGAGAACGGCACCTACAAGACCATCAACGACAAGTATTTCGACGTCGATGTCTATGGCGAATAAATCGGTACCGAACCGATAGACTTGAACACTGAGCGGCGGGCGAGACTTCGTCCGCCGTTTTGACACCGAGACCGTGAACAACGCGGCAGGTCACAGGGGACAGCATGGTACCGGCAGCATCCTTGGGAGCACAGCTCTATGCGCTCATCTCCCTGTTTGATCCGTTCTGCGGACCAGTGGGCATTCTCAATCTGCTTTCCGAAAACTCGCTGCTGTCCTGCGGCGACACCGGCTGGGGCGACGAGGTGGCGGGCGGCTTTTTCGTCACCATCACGCTCGCCGTCTGCGCGCTGCCGGTCGGGCTCACCATCGGGCTGTTCATCGCGCTGGCGCAGCAGACCGAGGTTCGCTCGCTGCGCATCGCCGCCAATATCTACACCACCATATTTCGCGGCCTGCCCGAGCTGCTGACGATCTTCATGATCTATTTCGGGCTGCAGATCGCAGTCCGCATGGCGGCCATGTCGCTCGGCTTCGAGCAGGGCTTCGAGATCAATTCCTTCGTGGCGGGCGCAGTCTCCCTGTCGCTGGTGTTTTCGGCCTATGCTTCCGAAGTGCTGTCCTCTGCCTTCAAGGCGATCCCGAGCGGCCAGTACGAGGCGGGCCGCGCGCTGGGGCTGCGGCCGGGCCGGATCATGCGCAAGATCATCCTGCCGCAGCTGATCCGCATCGCGCTGCCGGGCCTGGGCAATCTGTGGATGAACCTTTTGAAGGACACCGCGCTGATCTCGGTGATCGGGCTCGGCGACACGCTGCGCTGGGCGGGGGTGGCTGCCAAGGTCACGAAGGAAGCCTTCTTCTTCTATGGCATCGCCTGCCTTTTGTTCCTCCTGCTCGCCGTGGCGTCTTCGGTGGTGTTTTCCAAAATTGAAACGCGCGTGCGCCGGTCTGGAGTGAGCCGATGAGCGCGGTCGAGGTGCTGATCCCGGCGCAGCCCGCGCCGCCCGCGCAAGGCTTCCGCTGGACAGGCATGCAGGTGCTGGGGGCGGCGCTGCTGGGCTTCTGGATCCTCGCCGGCATCGCCCTGGTGGCCTGGCTGATCGGCGCCTGGGACATCGACAAGGTGAAAACCTACGGTCCCAAGCTTGTCTCAGGCCTCGGTGTGACCCTGACGCTGGTCGGCATCTCGATCACGCTGGGCGCGGTGTTGTCGGTGCCGATCGCCTTCGGCCGGATGTCCTCCAACCGGATCCTCTCCGCGCTCGCCTATGGCTATGTCTATTTCTTCCGCGGCACGCCGCTGATCGCGCAGCTGTTCCTGGTCTATTACGGCTTCGGCAGTTTTCGCGACGAGCTCGAGGCGGTGGGCCTCTGGGTGTTCTTCCGCGACGCCTGGAACTGCGCGCTGCTGGCGTTCACGCTCAACACCGCCGCCTACCAGGCCGAGATCCTGCGCGGCGCCATCGAGAGCGTGTCGCGCGGCCAGCACGAGGGCGCTGCAGCGCTCGGCCTGACCCCGTTCCAGACCTTCCACCGCATCATCCTGCCGCAGGCGATGATCGTGGCGCTCCGCCCCTACGGCAACGAGATCATCCTGATGATCAAGGGCTCGGCGATCGTCGCCATCGTTACCGTGTTCGACCTGTTCGGCGAGACCAGGCGGGCCTATTCACGCACCTTCGATTTCCAGATCTACATCTGGGCGGCGATCTTCTATCTCGTCATCGTCGAGGCGCTGCGCAACATCTGGGCCAAGTTCGAACAGCGGCTGACCCGCCACCTCAAGCGATAATTCCGGGCTGCCCCGCGGCTCAGCCTTTGTAATCTGCGCGCGCGTGGTCTAAACAGCGCCAAACCCCTGTTTGGAGCCCCCGATGGCCAAGACCGATGACGACGCGCTTGCCGAAGCCTACAACCGCGCGCTGGCGCTGGAAAAATCCGGCGATTTCGATTTGGCCGCAGCGGCCTATGCCGAAGTGCTGGCGCTCGACCCCGACGACCATGGCGGCGCCGCCGTCCGCCTCGCCTCGATGAAGCGCGGCGCGGTGCCCGCGCGGGCGTCCGAAGCCTATGTCACGACCCTGTTCGACCAGCACGCCGAGGTGTTCGAGAAGGTGCTGGTCGAGGATCTGGGCTACCATGTGCCGATGATCCTGCGCCAGCGGCTGATCGAGCTCGGCGAGACGAGCTTCGAGCGCATGCTGGATCTGGGCTGCGGCACCGGCTTGACCGGCGGCGCGCTCGAGGACATGGCCGACGACGCCACCGGCGTCGATCTGGCCGAGAACATGGTCGAGATCGCCCACGAGAAGGGCCTCTACGACACGCTCTACGTCGCCGACGCGGTCGACTATCTCGACGACAATGACGACGACCCCTTCGACCTGATCGCCGCCACCGACGTGCTGCCCTATCTGGGCGACCTCAAACCGCTGTTTGCCGCAGCCGCCAAGAACGCGCTGCCCGGCGCCCTGCTCTGCTTTTCCAGCGAGACCCTGCCCGACGAAGACTTCGAAGGCCGCTCCTACACCGTGGGCCGCTTCCAGCGCTTCGCCCATACGGAAGCCTATGTCCGCGAGGCGCTCCAGGCCGCAGGCTTCGCCGTGGTTGAGGTGACCGAGATCACCGTGCGGCACGAGCAGGGACTGCCGATCGCGGGACATCTGTATCTGGCGCGGCGGGGGTGAGTGGGGGCTGGCGTACGGTTAAGTTGGCGCCTCGCACCCAGCCGGATATCTGTTTGACGAATCCGGCGAAAGACTATTTGTACTAGACAAAATACCGCGCTGAGCGTTCTATCAAGCGCACAGAAGGACATTGCAGCAGTTTTGGCGGCGCGCAAATCGATAACGCTTTGGCCTGGAGCGCCGTGAGTTGCCATCCAATCAATGCTAATCAAATGGCTGTCCTTCAACTCACAAATACTACATTATGTGCTTGGGAGCAGCTGTGACCGATACATCGCCCAGACATATGGATGTGATTTTCGAGGAATTGCGATCACTTGCGCAGTCCCAGGGCTCGCTGCACGATATCTCTGGGATCATTTATCGCGACTGGGTGCTAAACGTCGACCTGAAAGAGGCAAAGGTCACCGACGCGCCCTCCGAAAGGTGGTCGACGGACAAACTGAATACCAACGAACTGTTGCTCCTTTTGGGTTTGCTTGTTCAGTCTACTGACGACCGTACCTACGCCAACATAATTGCAAAATCAGAATTTGCTTCAAAGGCTGATCGCTTGCTGCGTGAGTTGCACGACCGGATTAACGCGGACGCGGCATCGGTGTTTGACCCGGAATCCCATAAGTTTCTTGAGAAGTCAGAGTCCCTGGGCATGTTTGCGCGGGAGGCAATCTATTATGGCCCAGCGAGCTTTTACATCCACCAGTTCGCAAATTATGCTCGGCACCGCTACAAAGCTGACTGGACTTGGCTACTACAAAACGCGGGCATCTCAATCCGTCCGATGATCGAGATCGCGTCTTTCATCGTTGAAACTGTAACGGCTCAGATGAATGCCACAGGCCACGCGCGCGCAGCGGGCGAAGAGCTGAACAACGGTGATCTAACAAACAGTCTTCTTGTCTCAAAACGCTTCTTGAGAAAAAAATTTGGCTCCAAATTAAATAGTTTCATTGCCAAATTTGCAACGACATTCATCAATGCGAACACAAATTTCAACACACCGTTCTCGATCAACGCCGTAGCTATCGCACCGTTGATCGACCTCGGTGACCACCTTTATGTGCCCAGTCAATATCGGTTAATGGAGTGCATCTACGAAAGCCCGTATTATTGGATGGTAATGGATAAGACTTACGGTGACCAAGCGGCGAAAAACCGTGGACTTTTTTTGGAGGAAACCTCGGCGCATATTATGAGAAAGGTGTTTGGAGGCGAGAATGTTTTCTTGAATGCTCGTTTTCCTGATGCATTCGGTCAAGAAGGCGAGGAAGTGGACGTCATCGTCCGATACGGCGAATTCGTCTTGGTGGTACAGGCAAAATCCAAGCGCATTACGCTGAAGGCTCGTGCAGGTGATCCCGAAGCGCTAAAGACCGATTTTAATGGGGCAATCAAAGATCCCTTTGAGCAGGCCCTGGCAAGTGGAGAACTGATTAAAGCAGGTGCAACTTGTGTGGGTTCTGACGGGACAACAATTCACCTCCCTAAGTTTCCTCGCGTGTTCCCAATCGTAGTACTAAGCGACATGTTCCCTGCGGCTACACACCTATCGCG
>NZ_JACIYP010000199.1 GCF_014359905.1 Hoeflea sp.
TGACCGGGTTCTTGCCCCGTCTCTTTTTCGGTTCGGTCAACATGAAGTCTTCTCGTTTCAACGCAAAAAGAGGAGACGTTACCAGTCCCAAGTCCCGAGGATTATGCCGACCCAGACGCAACGGACTTGAGGCTATTCAGCCGCTTACAAGACTACATCGGCATAATGCGGCTGCCATCCCGTGGCTTCGACGATTTCCGCGATGGTCGCGCCGCCCTCGGCGCGCAGCATGGCGATCACTGCCTCCTGCCTGGTGCCGCTGCGGCGGCGGTCGGGCTCGGGCGCAGTCGCGGTTTCGGCCGGCGGCATCTCGTCCTGCTCATCCGCGGTCCCGAGGGCGCTATAGGCCGGCGTCGTGGCGCGCAGGGTGATCGGACCGCGCTCCTCGTCATGCCGCCAGACGGTGTTCAAATCGGTGGCTTGGATTTCCTCGATGAGTCCGCGCTTGAGCAGGCTCTTGCAGACATTGCCGACCGCGCCGCCCTTGAGCGTGGTGGTGACGGAAAACACGGCCCCGTCGTCGCGCGCGCAGGCGGTGGACAGGATGACGGCTTGGGCGTCGGATAGCTGGTTCTGGGTCATGTTGGTCTCCGGTGTGCGGGCGACGCGGGATGCGGCGCCTTCTACCGGGTGAAGCCCGCTATCGACGCGGGCCGAACCGGGCGCAGGGCCGGAAGAATTATTCCGCGTATTCGCCCTCGCCGAAGGCGCTGTCGGCGATGCGCTGGAGGAGGCCGGCGTAATGCTCGAGTGTGCCGACCATCGCCCAGCCCACCTCGTCGGGGTGGGCGCTGAAATGGTCGTCGCTGAGCGCCTGAAGGCGGGCGAGCATCGCGTCGATCTCGGCCTTCCTGGCCGTAAAGTCGGCCAGGGCCGCTTGCTTGTTCCTGCGCGCTTTCTCGGCGTGGAGGTCATGGCGTCGCTCCCTGTGGTGAGTTGCATCGTCCCTGTGTCATCAGAATCGCTCTACGGTGCCTGAAAGTGTAGGAAAATCAAAGTAATATGATTGCTATCCGATCATCGCACGCGGTCACGCGATGCGATCCGGATCGCTCAGCGCGGCGTGCCCGGCTGCGTGTCGCAGGGCGGCGTCGGGCGGGTCGCGCCGCGCATTGACCATTGCCTCGTAGAGCGCGCGCGACGGTCCCGGGAAAGGGGAACCCCGTCGCTTCGTCACGGCAAAGCACTGCGCTGCCACCAAACAGAGGCAAAGCCACTTGGGGAGCGGCTGTAGACACACCGATTACTCAGCGACGGATCGACCGTCCGAAAGATCTTTCATCACACCTGCCGCGATCTCGAAGGAGCGCAGCCTCGCAGCGTGATCGTGGATCTGTCCGGTCAAGATCACCTCATCTGGCGTGTAGCGGTCAATAAGCGCCGCGAGTTCGTTGCGAACGGTTGCTGCCGACCCGGTGGCCGAAATCGACAGAGCCTGTTCCACGGTGCGCAGCATCGCGGGCTCGACATGCTCCTCGATGTGTTCGACCGGCCGCGGCAAGGGTCCGGGGCGCCCGCTGCGCAGGTTCGCGAATGCTTGTTGAACCGAAGTCTTGAGGTAGTGCCCCTCGGCATCGTCATCGGCGGCGAATACATTGATCGCCAGCATGAAGTGCGGCGTGTCGAGATGTTCGGACGGTCGAAATGTCGATCGGTAAACGTCCAGTGCCTGCTCAAGCGCGGCGGGCGCGAAGTGAGAAGCGAAGGCGTAGGGCAGGCCGAGATAGGCTGCCAGCTGGGCGCCGTAGAGGCTCGATCCGAGTATCCAGACCGGCACATGGGTTCCAGCCCCGGGAATGGCCCTCACCGGAGCGCCGGCCGCCGGGTCCCTGAAATACCCCATCAGTTCCACCACGTCGCTCGGAAAGCCGTCTCCCTCGTCCAGGCGGCGGCGCAGTGCATGGGTGGTCGCCATGTCCGTGCCGGGAGCACGACCGACACCGAGATCGATCCGCCCCGGATAGAGGGTCGCCAGCGTGCCGAATTGCTCGGCGATGACGAGGGGCGCGTGGTTGGGCAGCATGACGCCACCGGAACCCACCCGGATCGTCTTGGTGCCACCGGCCACATGACCGATCAGGACCGAGGTTGCGGCACTGGCGATGCCGGGCATGTTGTGGTGTTCGGCCAGCCAGAAGCGGGTGTAGCCCCAGGCCTCGGCATGTTGAGCGAGGTCGAGCGTGTTGTGGAGCGCCTCCACCGGAGTTTGCCCCTCGGAAACGGGGGCCAGGTCGAGAATGGAAAAATTCGTCACGCTGGAGCTTTCCTTTCCAAAGGTCAGAGATGTGGACTGCACCTCACGGATACAATATTCGGAAGCCTGAACAATCAGCGGGTTGAAGCACGGACATGTTCGTGGATGACGGCGTTGCCAGAAGCAGGTTTCGGTTCGGGAGGTCTGCTCGTTTCAAGAGCCCCGGATCCGACATATCGCGCGCCCGACATGGGTGGTGCCGACTGAGAGCACCAACCTAATTCGCTCGTAGAACGCTACGCAGGGCCAGACGGATCTGTTCCCGGCAAGCCCCATCCAAAGGGTCAGATGGGGTATTTGGCAGTGCAGTCGCGAAAGCCGGAGAAAGTCCAGCGCTATCCATTTCACACGGCTTCAACCGTCTCGAAAAGCATGAAAGTGGCATCGGCCACAGGCGGGGCCCGGAAACCGCGCGCCTCGGTATATTCCTGCGAACTGTGCCAGCGGCGGGCTGTGTCCATGTCCGGAAATTCCGCGACCACCGTGCGCAGTCCGTCATCCTCTCCCTCCAGAAATTCCGGAGCAGTGCCGCGCACGATGAAGCGCCCGCCAAAGGCGGCCAGAGCCGGGCCTGAACGTGCCATGTAGTTCTTGTAGGCGTCCGGGTCGTTGACCTGCACACGCGCGATGAGTAGAGCTGGCATGGGTTCTCCTTCAGTTTGCAACAACCAGGCCGCCATCATACAGGATCTGCTGGCCGGAGACATAATCGTTGTCATCCGACAGCAGGAAGGCGGCAAGCCGGGCGTATCCCTCCGGTGTGCCGTAGCGGCGCAGGGGGATCGTTGCCAGGGTACGATCGCGGATATCCTCGATACCCGCGTTCTGCTGACGGGCATAGGATTCATTCCACTCGCGGATGCGGTTGGTCTCGACATAGCCCGGTCCCAACGCGTTGAGCAGGATACCCTGCGGACCAAGCTCCAGCGCAGCGGTCTTGAGGGCATTGACCAGCGCCGCGCGCAGGGCGTTGGACAGACCGATCCCTGCAAAGGGTTGCTTGACCGTGAAGGAGGAAATCGCCAGCACGCGCCCGCCGCCGGCGGCCTGCATCTGCGGAACCACCATGCGCATCACCCGCAGCGGCCCGGTCACCATCATCTCGAATGCGCCTGACCAGTCCTCGTCGGTGAGTGTCATGATCGGTTTGACGGGAGGGCCGCCATGGTTGAGCAGAAGCGCAGTCGCCCCGCCCAGCCCCTCGGCCGCCGCAGAGAGACGCTCCGCCAGATCGGGTTCCGCGATGCTGCCGGCCACGACCTCGACCCGCACGCCGAAGCTGCTGCGAATCTGATCTGCTGCGGCCTCGGGTTTGCGCGAGGACAAGACCAGGTCATATCCCCGTCGCGCCAGTTCCTGTGCGGTGGCAAGCCCCATGCCCGAACTGCCGCCGGTCACGATCGCGACTTTGCTTTCCATCATCACCACCCTCAAAGCCGACCACTGAAGAACTCGGCGATCACATGATTGAAACTGTCCTTGTGCTCGACCTGGGTCCAGTGACTGGAACGGTTGTAGAAATGCGCCTGCACCGGCCCGCCCAGACGCTGTATCAGCGTCAGGCTGGTTTCAAGCGGCACGATAGCGTCCTCGACTCCGTGGATCAGCAACACCGGATGGCGGATCATCCGCAGGCCGGCATCGGGCACTTCCAGCGCCTCCAGCGCCTTCTCGCGAGGGGCCGGGAACATGCTTGCAAAGGCAGCGCGAATCTCGGGCTGCATGGCCGCCTTGAAGCGGGCAGTCGCGATCTCGCCCAGCCGTTCACCGAGAAATTCCGGGTCATAAGCGAACCACTGCATGACCAGCCGCATCATCTCTTCCGTGGGGTTGTCATAGAATCCCCAGATCCGGTCGAGCTCTCGCGTCAGTCGACAGGGCACACCTGCAGAGCCCATCAGCGCGATCCGGTCGAACAGGTCCGGCGCGCGCAGGGCGCAATGAAGCGCAAGCGCTCCTCCAAGCGAATTGCCCACCAGATGCACCCGCCCCAAACCCAGCTTGCGCACCAGCGACACGATCTGCGCAACCCAGATCTCGAGCCATTCCGCGGTGGTGGCGGGCATGGCCTCAGGCGCAGGGCTATTGCCATAGCCGCTCAGATCCATGGCGATGCAGTGAAATTGCCCGCCCAGTTCAGGCATCAGATATTGCCAGTTCGACCAACCCGCCGCTCCGGGCCCGGAGCCATGGATCAGGAGCATTGCCGGCAGTTCGGCAGAGCCTGAACGGCGCAGAGATGTCGTGAAGCCATCGTGGACGAATTTCTCTTCCGTCACTTCGGTCAGGGTCTGGTTGGTCATGTATATTCCTCCGCCACAGCCCCGATTTCGGCAAGTCGAAAATGGAACAAAGCCTGTCTGGACTCAGATCTATCAATCGTTTATACTCATATCAACGACAAAAATGCAAAACAACGGACCAAGCTGTCGGATTGCGATTCGGCCAGTTTCGTGTGAGGTATCGGTCAATATCAGCAGAGGGCTTTCGGCATGAACACGGTTGCTGAATTCGAACCGAAGACGACCGCCTTCGAAAAGGTCGAGGAAGAACTGCGCAATCGGATCATCTCGGGACAACTGCCGGGCGGTGCGAAGCTTCATGTCGATTCATTGCGCCGCGAGTTCGACGTCAGCACGTCAACCATCCGCGAAGCGCTGTCGCGTCTGCTGGCCTGTTCGCTGGTGGTCTCGCAACCGAACATCGGCTTCAGTGTCGCACCGCTTGGCCGCAATGACTGCCTCGCTGCGGCGAACGCGCGCGACTTGCTCGAGGTCGCGGCGCTGCGCGACTCCCTCGCCAATCGCAGCGATGCCTGGGAGGCCGCCCTGGCCGGTGCCTTTCATATGCTTGCACGCGCGGACCGGCGTTTCCTCCTCGAAGGTGACGCCAGCGCTGAAGGCGAATGGGGCCGGCGCAATCAGGCCTTTCACGAGGCCATGGTCGGCGCCAGCCAAAACCGTTACCTGCTCGATTTCCGGCGCAGCATCAACTTCAACTGGGATCGCTACCGGGCACTGTTGCCCAAGGTCAGCCATTCGGCAACGCATGTTCCCGATCAGCACAAGGCCCTGTTCGAAAGCGCGGTCGATGGCAGGGTCGAGGACTGCGTATCCGTCATGCGCGATCACATCTCGACAACGGTCCGCCTCGTCATCGACCATTTGCCGGACGCGTGACCGCAGGCAAGACCCAGCGGCATCCGCAGAGCGAACGGGGCCGCCGTTTCCCCACCAGCGCAACTTGCCAGTCGAAGTTGCCCTCCGGCGCCTGGCCCCGAGCGGTGGATGATCAGGAACGTCTCGCCTGTGCCCTGACGGCACAGGCTGGTCTCGATGCACCCGTCCGCGAACAGAAGCGCCCTATGCTCAGCCCCCGGCCCGGACGCCGATGGTCGGCATGAAGGGATGGTCCGGCTCGGCCGTCGGATCAAGGCTGTCCCCATACCAGAACAGACCGCGTTCGATCTCATGCGCCTCCCATTTGACCGGCTCCCAGGCCGGATCGAAGATCAGGTAACCGCCGGCAAAGATCTCCAGCCGGATGCCGCTGGCCGGATCGCGCAGATAGGTATAGAAAGCTTGGCTGATCCCGTGCTTGCCCGGCCCGAGATCGACCTTGATGCCGTGTTCGGCAAAATGCTCCAGCGCGTTCAGGATCTCGGTCGGCTCCTCGAGCCAGTAGGCGATGTGGTGGTGCCGCGCGCCCTTGCTGTTGGCGTCGAACATGAAGGCGGCGTCATGCACCAGCGGGGTCACGCTCATCCAGGCTCCCAGCTGGAATTCCGGCAGCTCGATGTATTCGCGCACCTTGAAGCCGAGATTGTCTGACATCCATGCGATCGTCTCGTCGGGCGGGAAGCCTCCGCACCACAGGTTGATGTGGTCGATCCGCCGCGGCGAGATTCCAAGTCCCTTGCGCGCAGTCTGGCTCTTTAGCGCCGAGCGAATCTCCTTGGGCGAAAGCGGACGATCCATGTCGTAATAGATCTCGATCGGATGGCCCGATGTCGGAACAAAGAAACGGATGGCCGCACCCTGTCCAGCCTCGGTGCCCGCCGGAACGTTCTCGACGTTCACCCCGAGACCGCGCAGACGGGCGGCGAAAGCCTCGACATCCTCGGGCCGCCTGGCCTTGAAGGCCGCATGGTGAAGATATGCCTCCTCGCCCGGCTTGCCCCTCATCAGCACAAGGCTGTGATGCTCGAACTCCTGAAAGCCGCGCAGATAGACCGCTTCATCGGTCCTTTCCGTTTCGATCAGACCGACAACATCCCTCCAGAACCAGAGCGATTTCTCCATATCCGGCACGACATAAGCCGCATGGCCGAACATGGCCACTTCAGGATTCGACATGATTTCCTCCCATCGTCGAAAAGTTGTGGCCGGGGCGGTCATCGCCTCGGTCTTTCGCGCTTTCTTACCCGGGCGGATAGGCCCCGATGCCCATCAGAGCCGTGCCCATACGAGCCCCTTGGTCAGACGCGCCTCAGGGCTGATCGGGTCATCCTCTCCCACGGAATCCCTCCCCCGGTCCCTTGATCGCTTTGGCCGCATGGTCGCCGGATCCTGTGCTTAATCGTTTATGATTTCATTAGTGCTATAAAACAAGTATAAACCGGTATTGCCTCCCGGAGGGCAATAATATTTCTCAGCCGCTTTTCCCTGGGGGCGGTCACATCACCAGAACCCCGCCGCCCCACAATCCCCGCGCGGGGAGGTCGCGGCCCGTCCCAGCCGGCAGCTGTTGTTGTCCCTTCCGCGCACGAAATTCGACAGTTTGAACCGAATGAGCGGCAAAAATGTTGATA